>JBFHME010000053.1:0-20571 GCA_041594435.1 Acidimicrobiales bacterium | reverse complement strand
CCGGGAGGCCTACGAGGCGGCGAAGCTTCGTGACGTCCCCTTCGAGACGATGTCGGGCATTCCCGTCGCCCCCGTCTACGGGGATCCGCCGTATCCCGGCGAGTACCCCTACACCCGGGGTGTGTATCCGTCGATGTACCGGTCGCGGCTGTGGACCATGCGGATGTTCGCCGGGTTCGGAACGGCCGAGGACACCAACGCCCGATTCAAGGCCATCCTCCGCAACGGCGGTACCGGCCTGTCGACGGCGTTCGACATGCCGACGCTCATGGGTCGGGACTCGAACTCACCGTGGTCGCTGGGCGAGGTCGGCCGGGCGGGCGTCGCCGTCGACACCCTGGCCGACATGGAGGACCTCTTCTCCGGCATCGACCTGTCCGGGGTGTCCACGTCGATGACGATCAACGGCCCGGCGGCCATCATCCTCGCCATGTACGTGGCGGTGGCCGAGAAGAACGGGGTGGCCCGGGCCGATCTGGCCGGCACGATCCAGAACGACATCTTCAAGGAGTATCAGGCCCAGAAGGAGTACATCTATCCGCCCCGTCCGTCGGTTCGGATCGTCACCGACATGATCCGGTTCACGACGGCGGAGATGCCCCGCTGGCATCCCGTGTCGATCTCCGGCTACCACATCCGTGAGGCCGGCTCGACCGCGGCCCAGGAGCTGGCGTTCACCCTGGCCAACGGATTCGCCTACGTCGAGGCGGCCATGGCGGCCGGCGTCGACGTCGACGAATTCGCCGGGCGGCTGAGCTTCTTCTTCAACAGCCACTCCGACTTCTTCGAGGAGATCGGCAAGTTCCGGGCCGCCCGCCGGATCTGGGCCCGATGGATGTCCGAGCGCTACGGGGCAACCAACGAGCGGTCGTTGCTCTGCCGGTTCCACACCCAGACCGCCGGGGTCTCGCTCACCGCCCAGCAGCCGGAGAACAACATCGCCCGCGTGGCCATCCAGGCTCTGGCCGGTGCGCTCGGCGGCACGCAGAGCCTGCACACCGATTCGTTCGACGAGGCGCTGGCCCTGCCGACCGAGAAGGCGGCCCGCATCGCCCTGCGGACCCAGCAGATCGTCGCCCACGAGACCGGCGTGACCAACGTGGCCGACCCGCTCGGCGGCGCCCCGTTCGTCGAGTGGATGACCGACGAGATGGAACGTCAGGCCGAATCGATCTTCGCCCACCTCGACGACCTCGGCAACGGATCCATCCTCGAGGGGGTGTACGCCGGTATCGAGAACGGCTACTTCGTCGGCGAGATCGCCGACTCGGCCTACCGGTTCGAGCGGGAGGTCAACGAAGGTCGACGGATCATCGTCGGCGTGAACGCCTTCACCGACGGCAACGAGGGCGAGGGCGACATCCTGCGCATCAGCGCCGAAACCGAGGAGGTGCAGCTCAAACGTCTGACCGATGTGAAGCAGCGCCGTGACGGCGATGCGGTCGGGAAGGCGTTGGCCGCGGTCACCGAGGCGGCCAAATCGCCGACCACGAATCTGATGGCGCCGATCCTCGACGCCGTCCACACCTACGCCACCCTCGAGGAGATCGTCATGGCCATGGAGGCCGAGTTCGGGACCTATGTCGAGAAGGCGGTGATTTGACCGTCGTGGGACAGAACGAGCGTAGTGACGACGAGCCGGACACGACCAGCGCCGAGGAAGCGGACCAGGTTACCGCTGACGATGCGCTCACCCCGACCCACGAGGCTCGGATTCGGGTCGTCCTGGCCAAACTCGGTCTCGACGGTCACGACCGCGGCCTCAAGGTGGTGGCCCGCATCCTGCGTGACGCGGGCATGGAGGTCATCTACCTTGGCCTGCGGCAGACCACCGACTCGATCGTGGCCGCCGCCGAGCAGGAGGACGCCGATGCCATCGGGTTGTCGATGCACAACGCCGGCCATCTCACGCTGGCGCCGGCCATGGTCACGGCGGTGGCCGAGGCCGGTATGAACACCCCGGTGGTGGTCGGCGGGATCGTTCCCGCGGAAGACGTGCAGACGCTGCTCGACGCTGGTGTGGCCACGGTGCTCGGTCCGGGGGCTTCGGCCACCGAGGTCGCTCAGGCTGTTCGCGACGCCGTCGCCGCCGCCTCGGCAGCCGAAGCGTCCTGAGCGGGCGATCCGGCCACTCGATGACGACTCGAACCAAACCGTCGATCGCCGATCTCTATCGCGACGCCCGAGCCGGGAACCGCCTGGCCATCGGCCGGTTGCTCACCCGCGTCGAGCGGGGCGGTACCGATGCCGACACCATCAGCGAGCTGGCCCACGGCGACGCCGGATCGGCCCACATCGTGGGTATCACCGGTGCGCCCGGAGCCGGCAAGTCGACCCTCGTCGGTGAGCTGGTGTCGCACCTGGTCGCCGACGGACGGCGGCCTGCCGTTCTGGCCGTCGACCCCTCGTCGCCGCTCACGGGCGGCGCCATTCTCGGTGACCGCATCCGCATGGAGGGATCCCAGGACGCGGTGTCGACCCCACCGGCTTCCGACGGCGCCGGCGGCTCCGTTCGACACAAGCCGTTCATCCGGTCCATGGCCACCCGGGGGCACTCCGGCGGGCTGGCCCTGGCGGTCCCGCTGGCCGTACGTCTCTTCGATGCGCTGGGGTTCGACCCGGTGATCATCGAGACGGTCGGTGTCGGCCAGGTCGAGGTCGACGTGGTCGGAGCGGCCGACACCGCCGTGGTCGTGGCCACACCCGGCATGGGTGACGCCGTTCAGGCCAACAAGGCCGGTCTGCTCGAGGTGGCCGACGTGTTCGTGGTCAACAAGGCCGACCGTCCGGGGGCCAACGATGTGCGCCGTGATCTGGAGCTCATGCTCGACCTGAGCAAGGTCACGGGCCAGCAGGCCGAGATCGGCTACCGGCCGCCGATCGTCATGGCCTCGGCGCTCGAGGGGACCGGGGCGACCGATGTGCTCGCCGCCATCGCCGATCACCTCGCGTTCCTCGATGGG
Organism: Acidimicrobiales bacterium; assembly: GCA_041594435.1. Classification (GTDB taxonomy): domain Bacteria; phylum Actinomycetota; class Acidimicrobiia; order Acidimicrobiales; family SZUA-35; genus JAHELU01. The sequence continues at coordinate 17,608 of JBFHME010000053.1, read as the reverse complement.
AGCGGCCGCCGAGAGGTACGCCGTCGTCACCGGGCCCGCACCGAGATCGAGGCCCGCCTGTCTCAGGCGCTTCACCGGCGGGTGGGCGACCTGCTGGCCTCACCGACGGGTGTCGCCCTCTTGAAGGAGGTCGAGGTCGGCGCCCAGTCACCCACGTCCGTCACCCGCAAGCTCCTCGAGGAGTTCCTGACACCCGGGGAGCCTTGAGCGGAGGGATCGACGAGCAGCGCCATTCCTCTTCCGATGAGGAAGTGGGTGGCGGCCCGGTGCCCGAGAGATCGTGACTCAGACGAGCAGCGCGTCGGTCATGATCTCGACCAGTGCCGGTCCGTCGTGGGCCAGGGCCTCGGCCACCATGCCATCGAGGTCGGACGTGGAGGTGACCCGGAAACCACGGCCGCCGCACAGCTCGGCGAACTGCGAGAAGTCGGGATTGTGCAATCCGGTCTGCCACACCTCCCACTCACCGGCCCGCTGTTCCTTCGAGATCTTGCCCAATTCGCCGTTGTTCAACAGCACGTGGGTGATGTTCATGCCGTACTTCACCGCGGTGGTGAACTCCATGGCGTACTGACCGAAACCGCCGTCACCCGAGATGCTCACCACCTGACGGGATCCACCGACCGCGGCCCACGCCCCCATCGCCGCCGGGAACGCGAACCCGATCGATCCGAGATAGCCCGACATCAGGAGGTCCTGACCGCCCGAGGCTTCGAAATAGCGTCCGAACGAGTAGGTGTTGTTGCCGACGTCGACACAGATCACGGCGTCCTCCGCGATCCGGCGTCCGAGCGTGTCCATGACGGCGGCCGTGTTCAGCCCGTTGCCGTTGTCGTCGGCCCGCCTGCCGGCCTTCTCCTCGGTCCAGATCGCCCAGCGCTCCGCCAGATCGGCCCGCGGATCCGACGGTCGCCGCCCCGTCTCGGCGGCATGGTGGGCCAGGAGCCGGGCGGTGACGCCGACGTCACCCAGAACCGGCACGTCGACGGCGTGGAACCGGCCGAGGGCCATCGGATCATGATCGATCTGGATGAGCGTCTTGTAGGTGGCGATACCGGTGTGGTTGGCGAAGCTGGCCCCCAACACGATGATCAGATCGCTCTCGTTCATCATCCACGACGCCACCGGTGTGCCGGAGCGTCCGAGCACGCCGCAGGCCAGCTCGTGGTCGTCGGCGATGAGTCCTTTGGCCTTGAACGTCGTGGCCACCGGAGCGCCCAGTGCCTCGGCCAGGGCCACCACGTGCGCCTTGTGCGGCCGGGCGCCGTTTCCGGCGATGATCAACGGCCGCTCCGACTGCTCGATCAGCTCGGTGGCGGCGTGAAGCTGGCTTTCGATCGGTTCGTGGGCGTGGCCACCCATTCGACCCACCGGCGAACCGGCCGGCGTGTCGTCGGAGACCGGCCGATGCTGCAACTCGTCGGGCACGATCAGGTTGGCCACATTGCGCTCGACGATGGCCGTCTTCATGGCCAGAGAGGCGAGTTCGGCCACATCGGAGTCGGCGTGCAGCGTCTGGCTGTAGGCCGACACGTCGGCGAACGCCCCCTCGAGATTGGTGTCCTGGAAGGCCCCCCGGCCCCTGACCTTGGACGGAACCTGACCGCACAGTGCGAGCACCGGCGCTCGATCCTCCTTGGCGTCGTAGAGGCCGGTCAGCAGGTTGGTCGATCCCGGGCCGGCAATGCCGAAGCAGGCGGCAGGACGGCCCGTGAGCTTGCCGAACGCCGAGGCGGCGAACGCCGCAGCCCCCTCGTGACGGATGCCGACATAGGTCAGTTCGCCCCGTTCCGAGGCTTTTCGCATGGCGTCGGCCAGGCCGAGGTTGGAGTGGCCGACCATACCGAACACGTGGCTGAGCCCCCAGGCCACGAGGGTCTCGACGAGCACATCGGACATGGTGCGGGGATCGGGTTTCGGTCGGGGTAGACCGACCCAGACACCGTCGTCGCGTACATCGGTCGGAAAACACTCGACGGCGTCGGCGAATCCGCCGGGCGGTCTGCCGTCGATGGGGGAGTAGTCGTAGCCGTGCCACGGACAGCGCAGCCAGCCGTTTTCGATGGAGCCCTCGCCGAGAGGTCCACCCTGGTGCGGGCAGGCGTTGTCGAGGCAGCCGATCGCTCCGCCGAGCTTGCTGACGGCGAACGAGCGGCGGCCGACCGTGACGGTGGTGACCCGTCCCTCGTCCAGCTCGTCGGGGTCGAGGATTCGGTGCCATTCGAGATCGGAGTCGGTGGTTTCGGACATGCATGCCCTTTCGCTCGAGGTGGATGCCGAACGCCGCCGTGAAGGACCCGGTCCGGTGAGTGGAACGACCTCTAGGCCATGGCGGCCAGGATGGCGTCGATCTCCGCGCTGGTGGTGCGGGGGTTGATGAAACAGAACCGGAAGACGGGCCGGCCGTCGTGGCGACTCGGCACCACGAAACCCGTGCCGTCGGCCAACATCTTCTCGGTGCAGACCTGGTAGTCGCCCTCCTTCCATCCGATCCGTTCGAACACGACGATCGACAAACCGGGTTCCCACGCCAGTCGAAGGTTGGGTGCCGCCTCGATTTTGGCCGCCGCTTCGGCCGCCAGGTCGAGGGTCCGCTGAACGGCTTCACCGTAGGTTCGAGTGCCGTAACAGGCCAGGGAGAACCAGAACGGCAACCCTCTCGGCCGCCGGGTGAGCTGGATGGCGAAATCGCTGGGATTCCAGTCGCCGTACACGTCGAGAAACTCGAGATACTCGGCGTGCTGGGCGTGGACCGCCCGGGCCTGGTCGGGATCCCGCCACAACAACGCGCAACAGTCGAAAGGGGCGAACAGCCACTTGTGGGGATCGATGATGACCGAGTCGGCCAGTTCGATGCCCTCGAACAGGTGCCGGGCTTTCGGCGCGGCCAGCGCCGCTCCTCCGTAGGCGGCGTCGACGTGGAAGAACACGTCGTGCTCGTGGCACACCCGTCCGATCGACACGAGGTCGTCGATGACGCCGAGGTTGGTCGATCCGGCGGTCGCCACGACGCCGGCGATCCGATTGCCGTGCTCGTCGAGGGCGGCGGCCACGAGATCGCCGGTGAGCCGCCTGTCCGGCCCGGTGGGCACCGGAATGGCGTCGGCGTCCATGACCATGGCCGCCGAGGGCACCGACGAGTGGGCGGTGTCGGACACCAGGAAGGCCCACCGGTTGGGTCGGTACAGGCCTCGCTGGCGGAGCTTGGCCTCGGCGGCGCCGCGGGCGGCGACCAGCGCCGAGAGGTTGCCGATGGTTCCGCCCTGGACGAACACGCCACCGGACTCCGCGCCCAGACCGGCGAGATCGCAGAGCCAGCGCAACGCCTCGTTCTCGGCGTAGGTGGCTCCGGCCCCCTCCAGCCAGGAGCCGCCGTAGATCGACTCCGCCCCGACCACGAGATCGAAGAGAATGGCGGCCTCGGTCGGGGCGGCGGGCACGAACGACAGATAGCGGGTGTTGTCGACCGACAGACAGGCCGGCGCCAGGACGTCGGTGAAGGCCTTGAGCGCCTGATCGCTGCCGATACCGTCCGCCGTGATCGTCGGGCCGAGAGCGTCGAACAGCTCCTGCGCCGAAGCCGAGCGGCCCATCGGCGTGGGATCGAGCGAAACCCGATCCTTGGCGTAGGCCAGGATGTCGTCGGCCAGTTCGTCGATGGCGGGGGTGTAGTCGTGCATGGGTGATCGGTAGTCGGTCATGGGCCCTCGATCAGCTGAGCGTAACGTTCATCCAATGCTTCCTCATCGGCCGGGTCGAGCCCGCCCCAAGTGAACAACCGGTTTCTGGTCGCATCATCGGGAAACAACACGGTGCTTTCGGCCAGCTCGGCCGATGCCCCTCCCCGTCGTCGCAGCTCCTCCCGCACGCCCATCACGGGCGAGATGTAGGAAACCCACTCGGTGATGCGGGCGGCGTTGACCGGGTCGTACACGAAGTCCATGAAGCGGCCGACGGCGGCCAGTGACGGTGAGCCCCGGGGGATGACCATGGTGTCGAACCACTGGACGGCCCCCTCGTCGGGGATCACGAACACCATGTCGGGCCGGTCGTTCTGGAGGAGGGCCACGTCACCCGACCAGGCCATCGCCGCCACCAGCTCGCCGGTGGCCAGCAGGTCGGCGAACTCCTCGAAGGTGAAGGCGCCGATCTGACCCGACGCGGCGGCCTCGGCGATCACGTCGAGTGCGGCATCGGCGGCTTCCCGCGTCGGGCGTGAGGGGTCGTCGCCGTTCGCCAGCATCATGAGGCCGACCGCCTCCCGCATCTCGCCGATGAAGCCGACGCGCCCGGCGAAGGCCGGGTCCAGGAGGTCCGACACCGAGGTGAGCGGACGGCCCGTCAGCTCGGGATCGTACGCGATGCCGGTTATCCCGGCCTGCCACGGCATCTGGAAGCGGCATCCCCGGTCCCAGGAGTTGGTGAGGAAGGTCGGGTCGATGTTCACGTGATTGGGGATGATCTCGATCGGCAGGGGTTCGGCCCAGCCGTTGGCGATCATCTCGGCGGCCCGCCAGTTGGTGGGGACGACGATGTCCCACGCCGGCACGTCGGGGCCGACCGTCTCGTCGAGCACCCGCTGGAATCCGTCGATGTTGTCGACGTAGCCCTCGACGTAGTCGACCCGGATTCCCTCGGCGGCCAACGAGGCCAGCGTCCCGCCGGCGTAGTACGGATCATCGTCGGCCGGTCCGCCGGAGTCGATGTACTCGGCCCAATTCAGCATCCGGAGACGGCGGGCGTCGCCGAGATCGTAGCTGCGACGATCGGCCGGGGCCGTGGCGCAGGCCCCGAAACCCACGGCACCGATCCCCGCTGCGCCGATGCCGGCCAGGAACCGGCGGCGGCTCACTCGACGGGGGAGAACCGGGCGGCGGGTCATCGGTAGTCGCCCAATCGTTGCTGGAACCCGACGATCGACAGGACGCCGGCCAGGACGGCCAGCAGGAGACAGATCCAAGGCAGACGTTCGACGGCCGATCGGGCCAGCGTGACACCGTCGGTGAACTGGGTCCGGTTGTCGGACAGAACCGATTCGATGGCGGTGTTGACCCCGTTGAACGTGGAGAGGCCCTCACCCTGGAACACCGAAACGGCGTTGCCGGAAACGGCGGTATCGGCCAGGGCGACCACGTCGACCGCCACCTCCCGGTACCGCGTCCAGCGCACGTCCAGCGCCTCGGCCGCCGCCTCCTCCCTGGTTGAATCGGCTGCGGCGACGATGGCGGCGACGCTGCCGTCGGCCTCGGCGATCAGGGTCTCAATCGTTGCGTTGCGTTCGCCCCGACCGTTCGGATCGAGCAGCAGGAACCCGAGTTGTGACTGCAAACCGAACGTCGCGTCCTGCATCCGCGCGCTCGCGGCGACGGCGTCGTAGCCGCCGTCACGGGCGTCGGTCAGCGCCTGTTGCCGTACGAGCAGACCATTGGCGAGCACGGCGACGAATCCGATGAACGCCACGGTGCCGAGCGCCAGGAACACGTTGACGGCCCTGCGCACGAGGTGGGCCAGACGGTACTGGATCCACACCGCGACCAGGAGGGTGGCCAATCCGAGGACGATGGCCAGCCCGACCAGGGTCGTGGCCCGTCCGGCCTCGTCGTCGTAGCGGGCGCGGGCCGCCTCGGTGATGGCGGCCACCGACGGTCCGATCTCGGCGGCGACGACGTCGAGCGCAGTTCGCAGCTGGGCATCGGCTCCCGGCAGATCGTTGAGATTGGACACTCTCGCCGCCTCGACCGAACTGCCGTACTCGGTGAGCGACGCCGCGATGTTCGCCAGCTCGGCTCGTATCGCCGTCGATCCGCCGGTCGGGGCGAGGCGGGTTTCACCGCCGGCCTCGTCGACCCGGCCGATATCGGCGGAGACGACCGTCAGCTGCTCGTTGGCTCGGCGCAGGGCATCGAGGTAGAGGTTGCGGCTCGCCCGGTCCTCGACCCCCGAGACCGACACCGACAGGTGGGCGGCCGTGGCCGCCGCGTTGGCTTCGGCCACCGAGGCGAACAGATCCTGGATCTCGATCAGGGCGGGAGCGGTGGACTGCGAGGTGGTCCGCGCCGCATCCTGCAGCAGAAACCCGCCGACCACGCCGAGCGCCCCGGTCACCGCGATCAGCAACGGCAGCAGGATCATCCACCGTCGGAGGAACCCCGTGGTGCCGCGAGCCTGGTCGCCGATGTCGAGCAGCGGTACCGTTTGAGGCGCGGAAGAGGGATCGTTCGCTGCGATCGGTGTGGATGCTGTGGCCGGTGCCGTCATGGGATGGTTGGTGTCTCGCGGGTAGGAGGTCGGCGGTCTGGGCGGGCATTGCGCCCGGGCGTCGAGGCCGGGGCGGGACCGCGTACCGAGGAGCCATTGAACAGCCTAGTGGTCCGAACCTCTCTGATGGTTGCCGGCCGACCGGTTGGCGCCGTTGGCGCCACGGTGCTCCGGTCCCGGTTGCGGCCCGGGACAAACTATGCTCAGGGGACTGTGGCGTCGGATTTCTCCTCCTCACCCGGACCGCACTCGTCGGCGGATCGGCCCGCCTCCGGATCCCTGGTGGGTGTCGCCGGCCTGGAGCGGTTGAGCGCCGCGGTCAACGGCCTGCGCGCCGGCATCGTGGAGCTCGAACAGCTGCCGTCGTTTCTGATGTTGGGTGACGCCGAACCCGGCACCGTCACCGCCACCGAGTACGCCACCGCGGTTCGCCAGGCCGTCGACTTCTGGCCGCTTCTCGACGCACTCACCGAGCGCATCGACGCCGCCCGACTTCTGGTCGATCGCCACGGACTGTCGCCCGACGGTGGCAATCACCGCCGGGTGGACGAGTTGAACCGGTTGCTGAACGAACCACTGAACGTGACGCTCTGCGATGGTGCCCACAGCCTGTCGGCTGCGGCCGCGCTCAGCCTGCTGCACCAGCGCTACGACGCCGTCCATCACGGGGTGAACCGTATCGATCGGGCGTGGCTCGACGTGCTGCCGCGGGTCGAGGCGGCGCGGGAGACGGTCGAACGCTTTCAGGCCGAGGCCGATGCTCTGGGCGTGGTCGAGCCGCTCATCGGGCGGGCTCGCAGCAGGCTCGAGGATCTGGCCGGACGGTTGCTGGCCGACCCGATCGGTGTGGCCGATTCCGAGGGCCGTGATCTCGATCGACTGGTGGCCGACGCCGCCCGTCAGATGGCGAATCTGCGCACCGGCCACGACAATCTCGACGAGGATCTGCAGCGAACCGAAGAGGTTCTGGCCTCCCTGCGTGTGCTGCGAACCAGAGCGGCGGCGGCCGCCGCGGAGGCCCGCCACAAGATCGTGGACCCCCGGGACCTGGTCACCGTGCCCACCCGGACCATCATCGATGGGCCGGGCGGTTTGGCCGAGCGTCTCGATGACCTGCTGGCGTTGACGGAGGACGACGGCGGAGTCCCGCAGCGCTCCGGAACCTGGACACAGCAGCGCACCCTGCTCGACCAGTGGCTGGCTCTGGCCGATCGGCTCGAACGTCAGCTGCTCGAAGCCGAGCGGCGAAATCGAGGTGACCTCGATCGGCGCGGCGAGCTCCGCGGTCGCCTGCAGGCCTTTCAGGCCAAGATGGCCGCCACCGGACACGCCGAGTCCCCTCGGGCGATGGAGCTGGCCGAAGGGGCGTGGACGGAACTCTACACTGCACCGAGTGATCTGGAGGCCGCCGAGGCGGCCATCGTGCAACTCGCCGACGAACTGCGAAAGCCCTGATCTTCGATGTCGAACCCTTCTGCCAACCCCACCGCGAGCTGTCCCGAGTCGGGGTGCGACGGTGCGATCGCCCCCGACGGCTACTGCAACACCTGTGGTGCGAAGTACGAGGGACCGTCGGCGGCGGCCCCACCCCCTCCGGCCGGGACCCCGGCACATCGACCGCCGCCCCCGGCGGCCGCCGCCGCGGTGGTCAAACCGACAGGAGCGGTTTGCGGTCGCGATGGCTGCGCGGGCACGATCGCGGCCGACGGCTATTGCGACACCTGTGGTTTGGCCGCCGACTCCACCGCCGGATCAGCAGCCGTGGCCGCCGCCGGCGGTACGGCCCCCGCGGCGTCGGCTCCCGCCGGAGCCGCTCCCGCCATCGCGGTCCCGCGCCCTCCCGACATCTCCACGGCCGTCTCCGCCCGGACCGGGACGTCGAGCCGGACCCGTCGGAGTGGGGCCTCGCGTCGAACCGGTTCGCGACGAACCGGCATCGGCGCCGGCCTCGTCACGGTGGCCCCGACGCAGATCGGTGACCCGGCTCAGGCCGTGATGACCGCCGCCGAGATCGCGTCGGTGCTCGGTGACGTGCCGGAAGACGAGCGCTTCTGCAGCAGCTGCGGCAAACCGGTCGGTCGTTCGATCGGAGGCCAACCGGGGCGGGTCAAGGGTTTCTGCGGCCACTGCCGCACCCCGTTCGACTTCGTCACCAACACCCCGGGGTTGAGCTCCGGTGAGCTGGTGGCCGGACAGTACGAGATCCTCGGACCGCTGGCGCACGGCGGTATGGGCTGGATCTACCTGGGTCGGGATCGTGCCGTCTCCAACCGCTGGGTGGTGCTGAAGGGTCTGCTCAACGAAGACGATCCCGATGCCATCGCCGCCGCGGTGGCCGAACGACGGTTTCTGGCCCAGATCGAGCACGCCAACATCGTCAACATCTACAACTTCGTGACCCACCGCGGTGCCGGCTACATCGTGATGGAAATGGTTGGCGGCGAGTCGCTCAACGCGAAGTTGAAGGAGCGGCGGGCGGCGAACGGGGGAGTGGCCGACCCGCTGCCGGTCACCGACGCCATCGCCTACATCCTCGGTGTGCTCCCGGCGTTCTCCTATCTCCACGGCCTCGGCCTGGTCTACAACGATCTGAAGCCGGCCAACATCATGGCCGTCGGCGACGACGTCAAACTCATCGACGTCGGTGCGGTGATGCGAATGGACGACACCCAGGCCGCCATCTTCGGTACCGAGGGATTCCAGGCCCCCGAGGTCGCACAGACCGGGCCGTCGGTGGCGTCGGATCTCTACACCGTCGGCCGCACGCTGGCGGTGCTCGTCATCCGGTTCGTGTTCCACACCGGGACCCACCACCACAGCCTGCCGACTCAGGCCGAGGAGCCGCTGTTCGCCCGGTGGGAGTCGCTCTACCGGTTCCTGCTGAAAGCGACGGCCCCTCATCCCGACGACCGGTTCCAGTCGGCGGCCGAGATGCAGGAACAGCTCACCGGTGTGCTGCGGGAGATCGTCGCCATCAGCGAGTCACAGCCCCGGGCCGCGCTCTCCGCCGAATTCGAGCCCGATCGTCTCTCCCACCTCCTGCTCAGCACGGCGGAGGACTTCGACGCCACCCAGGTCGACTGGCGGGTGCTTCCCCCGGCCCGAATCGACGAATCCGACGCGGCGGCCCCGTTTCTGCTGGATCTCCCGGAGAACAGTCCTGCGGCCAACCTGTCGGCGATCCTGTCGGCGGCCGACTCGGGCCAGATCGATCACAGTCGCGGCCTGTTGCTGCGGTTCGTCTGGGAGCTGATCCAGATTCGGGGCCGCAATGGCGTCGTCACCGCCGCTCAGGATCAACAGATACGGAAGTTCGGTGGTCACCCCGAGGAGGTTCTCGCCCGGCTCGAGACCGAAGACCCGTGGGACTGGCGGGTGTGGTGGTACGGCGCCATCCACCACCTGCAACTCCGCAGAGCGGCCGAGGCGGCCGAGGGTTTCAGCAGGGTTTGGACCGAGCTGCCGGGCGAGACCGCGCCGAAGCTCGGCGTGGCGCTCGCGGCCGAGTCCGCCGGGCAACTCGACCGGGCCCGGCAGCTGTTCGATGTGGTGTCGCGTTCCGACACGAGCTACGTGTCGGCGGCATTCGGGTTGGCCCGCTGCAACCTTGCCGCGGCCAGCGTGGCCGACGCGGTTCACGCCTTCGGTCGGGTTCCGTCGTCGTCGGCCGCTCACTACCACGCCCAGGTCGCCGCAGCCCGGACCCTCGCCGCCGGATCCGGCCGGCAACCGCCGACGGTGGACGACCTCTCGCAGGCCTCGGCGATCATCGACCGCCTCGAGCTGGACGCCGCGGAGCGGGCGTCGATCTCCGCGGACATCTTCGAGCAGGCGCTCGACGGTGTCACCGGCGGTCGGATCGGCGCGACGGACCTGAAGCTGCTGGGGCGGGAGCTCAGCGAACGCGAGTTGCGGAAGGGGCTCGAGGAGACGTACCGCTTCATGGCTCGGATGGCTCCCGACGCGGCGAGCCGCACGGCACTGGTCGACCGAGCCAATGCCGTACGTCCATGGAGTCTGCTCTGATCGTGACCGGCGACGACACCCGACCATGTCCGAGCTGCGGTCAGCCGAGTGCCGTGTCGGCGACCTGGTGCGAGGCGTGCGGCCACGAGCTCGGCGCCGAACCGAACCCGGCGTGCGTGGCCTGCGGCGAATCCGCGGTGGAGCTCGACGGTTACTGCCATTCGTGTGGCCACCGTCAGCCGGGACCGCGGGACCATGTGGAAGTGACGGACGGTCCGATCGCGGCCGTCTCGGACCGCGGCCGGCGACACCATCACAACGAGGATGCGGTCGCCGTGGCTCGAACCGGCGACGGCACGGCGATTCTCGTGGTGTGCGACGGCGTCTCGTCGACCCCCGGATCGGCCGAGATCTCGGCGCTGGCGGCATCGACCACCGCCGAGGCGCTCGCCGTTTCCGCCGCCGCCGATCCGCCGGACGGCACCGCCCTGTCCGATGAGGCTCTGCACGCCGCGGTGGAGGCGGTGCGGGTCGAAGCCGGCACCGCCAGCCTCGCCATGGAGATCGACGAGCTCAACCCGCCGTCGTCCACGCTGGTCGCCGCGGTCGCCCGGCCGCTCGGTGAGGCGGTCGTCGTTTCGGTGGTCTGGCTGGGCGACAGCCGGGTCTACTGGATCGATGCCCGCAGCGCCCGGCTCCTGACCGCCGATCACGAGATCGACGGTGCCCTCACCCGCTGGATCGGTATCGACGCCTCCCACCACCAACCACAAACGGCCCACCACCGGTTCCCGATGACCGAAGACGCCGAGCTCGTCGTCTGCTCCGATGGTTTGTGGCGGTATTTCGCCCCTGAACTCGGCGAGCCAGCCGCCGACCTCGTAGCCCGGTTGAAAGCCGGCGGCCGGCGCGGGATCGACCTGGTGCGGGCCATGGTCGATCACGCAAACGAGCTCGGCGGCCACGACAATGTCACGGTGGCACTGTGGTCCCCCGGCTCAACGGGCCGGGTACCGGGTACTACCGTTGAAGCCGCAAGCGGCCGTCCGTCCACCGGCGACCGACCAGACGACCCCGCGGATGAGGATCCGCCAAAGGAACCGATGCCATGACCGACTTCTCCGCCCAGGTTTTTCAGAACGAGTTTCTCCCCGCCGGGGCCGACACCGTCGACGCGGTGGTGACCGTGAGCGCCTCCCCGGGAGCATCCGCCGGTGTCGAACGACGGGGCGACGCGGTCGAGATCATCGTGATCGACACCTCCGGTTCGATGCAGGAGGAGGGGGGTCGCAAGATCCGGGCGGCCATCGAAGCGACCCAGGCCGCGATCGACACGATCGACGACGGCTGCCACTTCGCCATTGTGGGCGGCACCGCCGGTGCCTACATGATCCATCCCAATGAGGGCCTGGCCCGCTCCGATGAGCGCAGCCGCCGCGAGGCCAAGCAGGCCGTGGCCCGGGTGAGAGCTCAGGGTGGCACCGCCATCGGAAGCTGGCTACGGGCCGCCGCCTATCTGGCCGCCCAGCGGCCCGGCGCCATCGCCCACGCCCTGCTGTTGACCGACGGCAAGAACCAGAACGAGAAACCGGCCGAACTCGACGCCCGGATCGCCGAATGTGTCGGACGGTTCCAGTGCGACGCCCGAGGTCTCGGCGTCGACTGGGACATCAGCGAACTGCGCAAGGTGGCCTCCGCGTTGCTCGGCACCGTGGACATCATCCCGAGGCCCGAGGACATGCACGCCGAGTTCACCCGGCTGACCGAGGCGGCGATGGGCAAGCAGGTCGGCAGCGTGGCGCTGCGTCTGTGGACGCCGAAGGGCTCGGTCTGCGAATTCGTCAAACAGGTGGCCCCGTCACTCGAGGACCTGACCGGACTCGGTCGCGCGGTGAATCCACTGACGAGCGACTATCCCCTCGGAGCATGGGCCGGCGACGAGGACCGCGACTATCACATCCGGGTTCGCATCCCCGTCGGCTCGGTCGGGGATGAGCGGTTGGCCGCCCGCGTCATGCTGGTCGTCGACGATGCCGAACAGCCGGCGGCGTTGGTGCGGGCGATCTGGACCGACGACGAGCGTCTGTCGACCCGTATCAATCGGGAGGTGGCCCACTACACCGGACAGGCCGAACTGGCCGATGCCATCGCCGAGGGTCTGGCGGCCCGTGAATCAGGCGACGGTCGGACGGCCACCGTCAAACTTGGTCGGGCGGTGCAGCTGGCCCACGAGAGCGGCAACGACGACACCGTGCGGCTGCTGCAGAAGGTGGTCGACGTCGACGACGCCGCCAGTGGAACGGTTCGACTTCGCCGCGACGTGGAAAAGAGCGATGAGATGGCGCTCGACGTACGCTCGACGCGTACCGTCCGAGTCAACAGGAAGGCAGACTAGGCGCATATGGCGACGACGTGTGACAACTGCGGTGAACCCTGTGGTGCCGACGACCTGTTCTGTGAGAGCTGCGGCTACGACTTCGTGACCGGTTCGGTTCCCGAATCATCCGATCTGCCACCGCTGCTGGCCCCCGACGCGCAATCAGGAGCGACGCAGGCGCCGTCCGAAACAGCGCCGCCCCCGTCCCTCGTCGCCGAGGCGCCGGGCGGTATCCCCCGGGTACTCATCGCGGTGTCAACCGACGCCGACTACTTCGCGGCCATGGTCACCGAAGGTGAGGTGCCGTTGCCCGATCCGCTGCCACCCGACCAGGAGCTCGAGCTGTTCGGCTCCGAACTGCACATCGGCCGCACCAGCGAGAGCCGCGCGGTGCATCCCAACGTCGACGTGGAGGCGCTTACCGGCGACCCGGCGGTTTCGACCCGACACGCCGTGCTTCGCGTCTCGACCAACGGCACCATCACCATCACCGACGTCGGATCGACCAACGGAACCTTCGTCGGCGGCTTCGACGGCGACCCCATCACCCAGGGGATCCCGGTCGAGCTGGTCGACGACCGGGTCGTCTACCTCGGTGCCTGGACCAGACTCGCCATCGAGGCGGGATAGTCGATGTTCCTTCCTCTTGCCGACCCGGAATCCGGGACCTTCGTCAGCCTTGGAGACGTCGGCACGACTCCGTGGGTTCTTCTGGGCGTACTCGTCCTCGTCCTTCTCGCCATCGACCTGTACCGCCACCGTCACGCCCACGAGCCCACCTTCCGCGAGGCGCTGTTCGAGTCGCTGTTCTGGGTCGCGTGCGGGTTGGGATTCTCCCTGTACGTTCTTGCCAGTTTCGGCAACATCGCCTTCGGGGAGTACCTGAGCGGCTACCTGATCGAGAAGGCCCTGAGCGTCGACAACGTGTTCGTCTGGTCGATGCTGTTCACCTCGATGGCGATCCCGCTCAAGTACCAGCACCGGGTACTGTTCTACGGCATTTTCGGTGCGCTCGTCATGCGGGCCATCTTCATCTTCCTCGGTGCCGAACTCCTCGAACGGTTCGAGATCCTGCTGTTGGTCTTCGGCTTCTTCCTCATCTACACCGGCTACGGTGTGATCCGCCACCGGGAGGACGAGGGCGACACCTCCTCCCGTCGGGGTATGTCGTTACTCGAACGGTTCGTTCCCGTCAGCGACGAGTTCGACGGCCAGAAGTTCATCACGGTCCGCAATGGGCATCGCGTCGCCACACCGCTGCTCGCGGCCCTGGTGGTCGTCGAGGTGACCGATGTGATCTTCGCCGTCGACTCGGTCCCGGCGATTCTCGCCGTCTCACAGGACCGGTTCCTGGTGTTCTCGTCGAACGCCTTTGCCATCCTCGGGCTGCGGGCCATGTACTTCCTCCTGGCCGGAGCCAAGGAACGGTTCCACTACCTCAACCACGGTCTCGGTGCCATTCTGGTGTTCGTCGGAGGCAAGATGATCGGAGCCTGGCGGGGTTACCACCTGAACGTCTGGCTTTCGCTGGCTATCATCGCGGTGCTGCTGGTGGCGGCGATCGTGTTCTCGGAACGCAAGAACCGTCAGCTCGAACAGGAGAGGGAGGCGTCGCTGGCCGCGCCTCCGTCGGACGGCCCCGGATAGCTACGCCGACGCCGTTTGCGGCCGATGGATCCAACGAGGCAACCGATCGATTGACGTGGTGTGATGACCGACGCGGACACACGGAGTGAGACCACCGACGGCGTCACCGCCGTCGCCCGGCGACCTGCCGGACTCCTCGATGACGTCGAGCGGCAACATCGGTGGCTCACGGTGGCATGGCCACTGGCACTGATCTTCCATCTCCTGGCCAACGTCTCCGCGATTCCGGTTGCCGCCGTGCTCCAGTTGGTTGCCGCCGTGGTGGCGGTCCTGGTGCTGTTGCGGCCCCGACTGATCTACGTCGGGGTCCTCGCCGCGGTCTTTCCGGTCATCACCTACCTGAAGGCGCCGTTCGTCGGCAACCACGAGCTGATCCTGGCGTTCTCGGCGTTGGTGGTGATGGCGTCGGTGATCTCGTCGCGGCGCCGGTGGCCGGCCACTGCACTTCCCCTGCTGCGCTGGGTGTTGATCATCGCCTACGGAAGTATCGCGATCTCCAAGCTGAACCGCAGTTTCCTCGATCCGTCGGTGAGCTGCGCCGTTCAGTTCGCCGACGAGTTCTCGACCTGGATCGGCTTCCGGGCTTCGGAGGTCCGATCGCTGTCGCTGGCGGCGATCTGGGCCACGGTCGTGATCGAGTTGGCGATTCCGGTTCTTCTGCTGGTTCGACGGTTGCGACTCATCGGTGTGGTGGTGGCGCTGTGCTTCCACTTCGCGCTGGCGCTCGAACCGGCAAGCCACGTGTTCGATTTCACCGCCACGTTGTTTCCGCTGTTTCTGGCCTTTGCCCCGGTCGAGATCCGCGAACGAATCTCGGATCGTATCGATGATCTCGCCGGTGGTTTGGGTCGGTCCCTGCTTGCTCTTGGCGCACTGACGGTGATGGTGGCCTCGGTGGTCGTGGTCGCGGCGACGCCGGCTCCCCCGTGGGCGGTTCCGTACCCGGCGTGGCTGCTCGTCGGGACGACCACCCTGTGGTGGGTGCTGACCGGCATCAGGTCGCGGCTCCGGGCCGGGCGAGGATGGGACGGTGACCCCGTGACCGGTCCCCGCCGGCCGGCGTTGCTGCTGCCGATCGTCCTCCTCCTGGTCGTCAACGCCGTGTCGCCGTACCTCGGGTTGCGTACCGCCACCGCGTTCAACATGTATTCCAACCTGGAGACCGTCGAGGTCGATGGGGATCACCTGCTGTTCAGCGGAGTCGACGGCGTGAGGTCGCACGAGTTGGTCAGGATCGTCGATGCTCCGGACGACCATCCATTGGACTACTACGTGACCGAGGACCGGGCGGTCCCGGCCGACAATCTTCGGTGGTATCAGCGTGAGCGGCTTGCGTCTGCCGATTCGCCCGGCGAGGCGTCGAATGCCGACGAAGAGGTCGTGCTCGAGTGGCTGGTTTCCACGTCGGCCGATCCTCCGACTCGGCTTTCCGATCTCGATCCCGGTCCCGGCGGATGGCGCAGCACGCTGGCCCACAAGTTCGGCTTCATCCGACCCGTCGACCTGTCGAGCCCCGCCCGGTGCCTCCGAAGCTGGGGTCCGGCCGGCTGACCGCACTGGTCCGTTCGACCCACCACGGTCGTGCCGGCTGGGCCGAACGAATCACGCCGGTGGATCGACCGACGGGAAAAACCGAATCTCTGAGGAGAAACTCCTATGTAGATCCGGCCGGTTTCCGACGAGTCAATAGAGGTCAGCCCATTTTTGGGATCGAATACAAAGACGAGAACCGGAGACCCATCCCATGCTTGTCCATCATTATCTGGCGGCCGCGCTGTCGCCCAGACCCGCGTCCGAGCGCGGCGCCTCCCTTGTCGAGTACGCGTTGCTGGTAGCGCTGATCGCCGTGGTGTGCATCGGCGCCGTCACGTTCCTCGGCAACCAGACGGCCGCAAGCTACAGCCAGCTCGGCAACTCGCTCAACTAGCGTTTCGGCCCGCCCGAGAACGACGGGCGGGTAACCGGGGTGCTCCCCGGCCGAGCGGTCTGGAACTCGATGGTGAAGGCAGGAGCTTGCCGGCTCCTGCCTTCGCCGTTCTGCGCTAGAACTCGAGGTGGTCGAGTGTGCCCTCGGCGGCGGCCTGCATGCTCCAAGCGGTGTTGGGGTTGACGAGCTGGGCGTAGGAGCGAACCAGCTCGCCGTCGGTTTCGATCCAGTCGAGCAGTGACCCGCCGAACTCGGAGATCGTGGCGCGGGCGAATCGAAAGTCGCTGAGATCACGCTCGTAGATCGACCGGCCATCGATGCTCCGGACCGAAATCAGCAGCACCAACGCCCTGTCGCTGGACCGCTCGAACCGGCACGAAAGCCAGCCAAGAGTCGCGGACAGGTTGTGGCCGACTGCGGTGAAGACACCGAAGTCGACACACCGTCGATCGGAGGAAAGAACGACCGCGGCGTGGGCGAAAGCGAACTCGTCGCTCAGTTCGAGGGCCAATCCGAGGGCGTCGCGAAACGAACGGATGGAATCGGGTACGGGAACGATGGACATACGTGAACTCCACGGGAGTCGGGACTCACGATGGCCGCGGCCATGCGTTGATTCGCTCGGCCCGAGACCGGCGGACATCGAGCTGCCGCCGCCGGGCTCCGACCGATGATCGTCGTGGTGACCGTACCAGCAGGCTCTGACAAGTTCCGGCGGGACGGCGGGAGAGCGGCCGGATCCGAGCCGCGGCTACAGGTCGAAGCCGGTGCGCTGACAGACCGCTCGCAGCGCGAAACTGGATCGGATGCGGGTCACGCCCGGAAGTTGGGCGAGGTAGGTCCGATGGACCCGTTCGAAATCCTCGACGTCGTCACAGGCCACCTGAACCAGGTAGTCGGCGTTGCCCGCCATCAGATGGCAGCTCATCACCTCGGGGCACTCGACGATGGCGGCTTCGAAGGTGTCGAGCAACTGTTCGGATTGGCCGGCCAGGGAGATCTCCACGAACACGGTGGTGGCCTTGCCGATCGCCTTGCGGCTGATGAGCGTGACATAGCCCTCGATCACGCCTCGGTCCTCGAGAGCCCGCACCCGGCGTAGTGTCGCCGATGGCGACAGCCCGACGGCGCCGGCCAGATCGGCGTTGGTCTGGCGTCCCTCCCTCTGGAGTTGGTTGAGGATCAGCCGATCGATGCCGTCGAGCTGTGAGTTCACGGTCTTTCTCCTCCGCTGTGGCGACACGTGGTGCCTCGGATCAGCATAAATGCAGAATGAACATGTGCTGTTGCGATCGTATACGACAGAATCAACTGTGTTGAGACACAATGTTCACGGATTTTGCAATCAGCGATCGCGACCCCTGGGCTACAGTCGATTCATCGGCACGTTCGTGCCACCATGGGTGTTACTCGTCAGGAAGGGGAGCAACGAT
>JBFHME010000052.1:0-20599 GCA_041594435.1 Acidimicrobiales bacterium | reverse complement strand
TCTGGCGGATCATCGTCTTGCGGTAGTCGTCGGGCATCCAGTCGCGGGGCTCGACCTTGGCCTCGGCGTCGAGGAGCGCCTGGAAGCCCTCCTGGTGAGCCGATTCCTGGAGATCGGAAACGGTATCGGTCATCGTTGGTCCTTTGTTCTCACTCGATGACGACCCGCTGGGCCTTGCCCTGGGAGCGGGGAATCGTCTCGGGGTCGGTGACGACAACGGTGGCGGTGATGCCGACGTTGCCCTTGATGTGCTTTCCGAGCTGCTCGGTCATCGCCGATACGCCCTCGGCCGCCGAATCGGGAAGTCGTTCGACGTTGACCGTCAGCGATTTCATGTTGCCGTCCTGGCGTACGTCGAGCTGATAGTGGGGGCTGAGACCCTCGACCTTGAGAATCTCGGCCTCGATCTGGCTGGGGAAGACGTTGACGCCCCTGATGATCAACATGTCGTCGCTTCGCCCGGCGATGCGACCGATCCGGCGCATGGTGCGCGCGGTTCCGGGCAGCAGACGGGCCAGATCCCGGGTGCGGTAGCGGATGACCGGGAACGCCTCCTTGGTGAGTGAGGTCAGCACCAGCTCACCCTCGGAGCCGTCGGGCAGAACCTCGCCGGTTTCCGGGTCGATGATCTCGGGATAGAAGTGATCCTCCCAGATCGTGAGCCCGTCCTTGGTCTCGATGCACTCCTGGGCCACTCCCGGGCCGATGACTTCGGAGAGACCGTAGATGTCGACGGCGTCGAGACCCATCCGCCACTCGATCTCGGAGCGCATCGCGTCGGTCCACGGTTCGGCTCCGAACACACCGATCTCGACCGACGAAGCCTCCGCCGCGTTCAGACCGCGGCGTTCGAACTCGTCGACCAGGTTGAGACAGTACGACGGCGTGACCATCAGCACCCGGGGGCGTAGATCGATCATCAGCGACACCTGCTTCTCGGTCTGGCCACCGGAGACCGGAACGACGGTGCAGCCGAGCTTCTCGGCCCCGTAGTGGGCGCCGAGCCCTCCCGTGAACAGGCCGTAGCCGTAAGCGACGTGCACCATGTCCCCGGGGCGGGTCCCCGCCGCGTACAGGGAGCGGGCGACGACCGTCGCCCACACGTCGATGTCGTTGGCGGTATACGGGACGACCGTCGGCTTGCCGGTGGTGCCCGACGAGGCGTGAAGCCGCACCACCTGTTCCATGGGTACCGCCACCATGCCGAATGGGTAGCTGCGGCGCAGGTCGTCCTTCACGAGGAACGGGAAGCGGCCGAGATCATCGAGCGAGGTCAGCTCATCGGGATGAATGCCCGCCCCGTCGAAGGCCTCCTGATACCAGGTGATGTTGTCATAGGCCTGGCGCAACGACCACCGTAGGCGGTCGAGCTGCAACGAACGCAGCTCATCGACCGACGCTGTTTCAATCGGCTCGTAGCCACGGTGGTTGTTGTGGTCGGTCATCAAACCCCCCGGGGAGTTCCTGCGATAATATGATACAGCCGAGTCGCCGCCGGGAGAAACCGTGTATCACGTCTATGGTGCCGGCCTGCCGATGGGCGCCCCTACGGTGTGGCTCCAGACTAGACGCCGGTGCCTTCCGGCGTCAGCCATCGGCGGTCAGGAACACGAGCACCCCGGGCAGCACGGTCAGGGTGGCCACCAGCGCCATGACGATCATGATCGCCGTCAACAACCCGTAGGCGGCGAACAGCGGCATGGGGGCCAGCGCCAGGATCCCGAAGCCGACCGCCGAACTCACCGCTGAGGCCACCAGGGCCATGCCGGTACCCGAGCCGGCGGCCTCGACGGCGGTCAACCGGTGCCGGCGGGCGGCCAGCTCCTCCCGATACCGCGCGATGTAGTGGATGGAGAAGTCGATCCCGATCCCGATCGACACGGCGGCGATCGTCGCCGTGACCAGGTTGATCGCGAAGCCGGTGAGATACATGAAGGCGTACAACCAGGCCACCACCATGAGGATCGGGACGACGGCCGCCACGCCGTAGCGCAACGACCGGAGGAAGACGGTGGCGATGATCAGGCAGAGAATCACCGAGAGTGGGAGTGACAGCTGCAGCGCCCGGTTCGTCCCGTCGAGCGACGCCTCCCGGACGATGGCGCTGCCGGTCACCTGCACAAAACTCCCACCGAGGTCGTCGGCGATCGCTTCGGCGATTGGATCGAGCGCCGCCCGCGACGCGGTGACGGACTCCTGAGCCCGACTGTCGACGATGCCGAGTTGCAGGATCGCTCGATCGCCGCTGCCGCCGCCGTCCTCTATTCTCACCACCGTGTTGACCTGATCGGGGGTCACCAGAACCCGTTGCTCGTCGAGCGGGACACCGGTCTCGGAGGCGACGGCCAGCAGCGCCTCCACCTGCTCCCGGGTGTCGGGAATGCCGTTGTTGTCGACGTCGTCGACCACCACACCCGTTCGCTGCTCGACCAGACCGATCATCAACTCGCTCGAGAGGGATCGATCGAAGATCTCGAACAAGCCGGTGTCGACGAGCACCCGACCCGAGTCGTCACGGGCCAGCGAGGCGGTGGGGAGATCCCGGATCTGTTCGATCCGTGCGGCGAGGCCGGCGAGATTCGCCGGGTCGGTGAGATCACCCTCGATGTAGACGATGGCCGGCTCACCCCCTCGATCGCCCACGTGCTTGTCGAGCTGATCGAGGCCGACCACGAAGTCCGTGTCGCCGCTGAAGAAGTCCTCGACGTCGAACTCGGCGGGTACCCGCACGGCGAGGGCGGCGGCCGCCACGGTGACGACCAGGGCGGCCGGCACGACGATCAGTCGCCGCTCGGCCAGCTGCCGCACCATCCGACCGACACGGCTCGAGAGCCGTCCGTCGACCTCGCCGCCCGGCTCGTTCACCCCGCCGGGCATCATGTCCCCGACCCTCGGACCGGGCCGGCGACGCAGAATCAGGAACGGCACCAGCAGGGTGAAGACGATCGCCGCCGCCGTGAGCGCCAAACCGATCACCGGGCTGATGTAGACGAGCATGAGCACGGCGGCCATGGCCAGGCCGGCTGCTCCGAGCACCCCACCGGCCCTGGCCAGGATCGACCGAACGCCGCCCGGCGGCGCCGGAACGGCGGACTCGATGCGGGCCAGCACCAACGGGGTCACGATGCCGAGCAGGAGGTAGGCGGCGACCAGGGCGATCGAGGCGCCGATACCGAATTGGTTGATCGACTCGATACCGGAGGCCAGGTTGGCGAGGAACGCCGTGGTGTCGGAGACGAGGGCCAGCAGGAGGGCTCCCGACACCGCAGCCAGTCCGGTCACGATGGCCGTTCGCGCCGGCCGGCCGTGTACTCGTTCCTCCCGGTAGCGACCCACCGCGTGAAAGGCGAAGTCGACGCCGAAGCTGATCATGGCGACCGGCACGATCAACGAAAGCACCAGGTCGTCCTTCAGCCCGATCAGGTTGGAGATGCCTTTCAACCAGATGATGAGCAGGAGAAAGGCCACGCTGACGGTGGCCAACACCCAGTAACTGCGAAACGTCAGGCCGACGAGGAGGAGCACGGCGAGCACGGTGAAGCCGATGAACGGTCCGGCGACGGCTCCCTGCTCCTGGGACGTGAGGTTCACATCGATGGCAACACCGTTGGCCTGCCAGCCCTCGACCCGGAACACCTCCTGGACCGACCGATCGAACTCCTCCACCTCGGTCCCGCCCCCGAGGTTGATCGACACGTTGCCGAAACCCAGCGCATCGTTGTCGGAAACGACGACGACCGACACCGCGGGAACCGTCCAGCCGCTCTCCGCCCGGGTCGACCGGGACGAGAGACCAAGCAGCTCCGATCGTTCACCCAGGCGGTCGATGACGGCGGAGCCGACCCGTTTGACGTCGCCATCGGTGGCCGCGGCAAGGCCGTCGATCCCCTCGGCCTGTAACTCGGCGTCGACCAGATCGGCGAGGGAGATCACTCCGTCGACCTCGACGGTCGTGTCCCGGTCGACATAGCCGATCAGCGTTGGACCGAAGCGAGGATCGTTCCGAAGTTCGTTCTCGGCGGCGAGCAGCGACGACAGCGCTTCGACGGAGAGCATGTCGCCCGACTCGTGCTCGAGGATCAGGAACGTGGGATGAACCGACGAGACGAATGACTCATCGATACGGTCCCGCGCCGTGAAGACGTCACCGCTCGGTTCGGTCGATGCCGAGGTGGTCGGCGCCATCGTCAGGAACGGCACCGCCAGCGCCGCTGTGACCACCAGCACGCCGATCACGAGGAGGGGCGTTCGCCCGGCCAGCAGGCCGACCACTCCCCGGGTCCGTGCTGCGGCTTCGGGTTCGGCGCCGGACTTGCGTTCGGCCCGCCTGTCCGGTTCGTCCCGTTGCGCCCGCTCGGTCCGGTGGACGTTCGTGGACGATTCGGCCTGGCGGATGTCGTCGGTGGTTCCCATTCGAATTCGCTCCGTGTCCCTCGGCCGGCGCTTCGTCGACGCCGCTGTCCCACCCGCAAGTTTCCAAGTTTCCACTGGTAAGATTAGCCTAGACCCAGATATTTACATTGTCAAGACTCCTCGTCTATGATGACCGCGACATGAGCACCGCCCGAACCAACGAGCCCGCCACCTCCCGCTACCACCACGGCGACCTGCCGGCCGCGCTGCGGGCGGCGACGGTCGAGTTGGTGGCCGAACGCGGTCCGGTCGGGTTCAGCCTCCGCGAGGTGGCGCGACGGGCCGGTGTTTCCCATGCCGCGCCTGCTCACCACTTCGGAGATTCGCGGGGCCTGTTGACCGCGGTCGCGGTGGACGGATTCACGATGCTGTGTGACGCCTTCGATCGATCGACGGTCGGGGTTCTGGACCCGATGGATCGACTGACCGCACTCGGCAAGGCCTACGTCGAGGTGGCGACCAACCACGTCGGTCACTTCGCCGTCATGTGGTCCGAGAACCTGATCGACACCACCGATGAGCGGTTCAAGGAGGTCTCAGGCCGGGCCTACCGTCACCTCGTCGGCACCGTGTCCGATGTCGCCCGAGTTCACAACCCCGAACTCGACGTCGACGCCGCCGCCACATTGACCTGGTCCGCGGTTCACGGCCTGGCCATGTTGCACTGCAAGACGGGAACGGCCGATTCGGCGCCGTCCAACGGGGACGTCGATCTCCAGAGGAGGATCGAACAGTTCTCGTCGCTCCTCCTTCAGGGCTTCGCCCAACGCTGACCGGCTCCGGTTCGGCTATCATGACCGACATGGCGATCACCGGCGAGTACGAACCGAGCACGTTGGATTGGGTTGCCGAACAGGTGGCCGAATACGAGGCGTCGGGCGGGACGCGGGCCAACACCCTTCGGGACACGGGGATCCCGATCATCATCGTCACCACCGTGGGCCACAAGAGCGGCAAGGTACGCAAGTTCGCCCTCATGCGAGTCGAGCACGAGGGCCGCTACGCCCTCGTCGCCTCCAAGGGCGGAGCGCCGACGAATCCGGGCTGGTACAACAACCTCGTCGCCGACCCCAACATCATGATCCAGGACGGTCCCGAGCCCTTCGACACGGTCGCCCGGCTGGTCGAAGGCGAAGAGCGGCAACAGTGGTGGGAGCGCGCGGTTGCCGTGTTCCCCACGTACGCCGACTACCAGGAAGCGACCGATCGGAAGATCCCGGTCTTCGTCACCGACGCCAGCGACTGACCGGCGCCGCCGCTCGATCCTCCGGTCACCCCAGGGTGCGGCGACGGCACTCGGCCTCGCAACCGTCGGTCTGACGGCCATGGTGCTGCTGGCCGGATCGTTGGTCGACGGCGGCGACAACGCGGATGACTCGACGTTCACCGCGTTCGCCGTGTTGGACCGGCGGGCGCTGGCCCTGGCCGCCGTGGCCTGGTTGACCGTCACCGCGTTCGTGCTCCGAGGCCTTCGAGCCCACCCGCACGACGCCTTCGGTGCAGCCAATGCCGTCACCACACTGCGAGCCGCGATCGCCATCGGCATCGTCGCGCTGATCCCGTTGGGCGGCGAGCCGGGCGTCGCGCTGCCGGCACCGATGACCGGGGGTTTGCTGTGGTTGCTGTCCGCCACATCGGCCTTCGCCCTTGTCCTCGATGCCGTCGACGGAGCGCTGGCCCGGGCCGCCGGTCTGGTCTCCCCATTCGGTGCACGTTTCGACGTCGAGGTCGACTCGCTGAGTGGACTGGTGCTCTGCCTCCTGATCTGGCGGACCGGGGAGGTGGGATCATGGGTGATCGCCATCGGAACGCTACGATACCTCTTCGTCGGTTGGAGTTTGATCCAGCCGGCGCTCCGCAAACCGCCGGCACCGTCACGTCGCCGAAAGGCGATCGGCGCCTTGTCGACGGCGGCGTTGTGTGCAATCGTCACACCGGTCGTCGACCCGCCGGTGTCGACGGCGCTCGCCGTCGTCGCCCTCGCGGCCCTCCTCTCCTCCTTCGGCTCCGATGTGTTCGCCTTACTCGGATCACCTGATTCGACATGAGTCGCGGACCGGCACCCGACCGCGACGGCCGACCGGGCGCGCTCGATCTTCTCGGACTGGCCAGGTCGCTCCTGATCTACGAAGCCCGCCCGTGGCGACGGCGCCGCTTGGAAAACTTCTACGCCTCGTTGATCGGGCCAGGCGCCCTTGCCTTCGACGTCGGCGCCCACGTCGGCAATCGAACCAGGGCGCTCGCCGCCATCGGATGTCGCTGCATTGCCATTGAACCGCAGCCCCTGTTCGCCCGGACGCTGGCCTGGCGTTTCCGGGACGAGCCGCTGATCACCACTCTGCCCATCGCCCTGGACGCTCGAGTCGGGTCGGCGACCCTGCGGGTGTCTCGTCGCCACCCAACCGTGTCGACGCTGTCCGCCGAATGGATCGACCGGATCGCCGTGACACCGGGTTTCGACAGGGTGCAGTGGGATCGAAGCGTCGACGTGACGGTCACCACGCTCGACGGGTTGATCGCCGATTTCGGATCGCCCGACTTCTGCAAGCTGGACACCGAAGGTCACGAAGCGGCGATCCTGGACGGGCTGTCGCAACCGCTTCCGCTCATGGCGTTCGAGTATCTGCCCGCCGCGCTCGATCTGGCACTCCGCTGCATCGATCGGCTCGAACGACTCGGGCGCCATCGGTACAACCTCGCGGTCGGCGAGCGCAACCGGTTCGAACTCGAACGCTGGGTCGACGCGCCCACAGTCGTCGAACGGTTGACGGCGATTGCAGCCAACGGGCGCACCGGTGACATCTACGCCCGGTTCGACCGACGCCTTCAGGACACCTCGACGAGCGACAGAGCCTCGGCGACGAGGTCGGGGATCTCGCCGGCCCGGAGGCCGACGGAAGGTCCTCGCCCTGCGGCCCGTCCGTGCAGTTCAGCGCCGATGCCGGCGGCCGGAAAGGATTCGAGTCCGAGCGCCAGTCCGGCCCCGATGATCCCGGCCAGCACGTCACCGGTGCCGGCGGTGGCCAACCGCTGATCGCCGGCCGTCGAAACCAGTGCCCGACCGTCGGGGTGGGCCACGATGGTCGTGGGCCCCTTCAACAGCACGACGGCGCCCAACTCGGCGGCCGCCCGTCTGGTGTCGTCGATCCGATCCGGCCCCGGTGCCCGTCCGGTCAAACGCTCGAACTCACCGTCGTGAGGCGTGAGGACAGGTGGGCGGTCGTCGGTCACCGACGATCCGGCCACGGCTTCGACGAGGTCGGGGCGAAGCGCACCGGCGTCGAAGACGATCGGCGCGTCGACCCTGGTCAGCAACTGATGCACCTCGCTCCACATCTGTGGTCCGCCGTTGGCCAGACCGGGGCCGATCACGACAGCCCGGCAACGATCGAGCAGCTCGGCGGCCCGGTTCCGGTCATTGACGAGGGAGACCGCGACGGCCTCGATCGGCTCGCTCGGCCCATCGCCGAGTGGCGCCGTTCGAATCTGCACGACGTAGCCGGCGCCGGCCCGCAGTGCCGCCGCCGACGACAGGGCGGACGCCCCGGCCATCCCCGGACTCCCGCCGATGACGGCGACGGCGTGGCGCCATTTGTGGGCCGTTTCGCTCCTGCGTGGCCACTTCGACAGATCGGATTTCTCCAGGTGCCAGATGCCGGCCCGGGAGCAGTCGAGCCCGATATCGGCGACGGTGACGTGACCGGCCAGCGACCGACCGGGTTCGAGGACGAGACCCGGTTTCAACGAGGCAAAGGTGACGGTTGCCACCGCCTGAAGCGGCGAACCCTGAGCCGCCCCGGTGAGCCCGTTCACGCCGGAGGGAATGTCGACGGCCAGCACGGGCGTGTCACCAACCTGAATCGGCAGCGAACGAGAATCGAACGCTCCCCGCAGACCGGTGCCGTAGCAGGCGTCGATGACCAGGTCATAGGAGCCGGGATCAACCGGCTCGCACGTCGCGCCGTCGTCCGAGCCCGGCACGTCGAACACCCGGCAGGCCGCACCTCGCCGCTCCAGATGGCGAGCAGCGCTCCGGCCATCGGCACCGTTGTTGCCCTTACCGGCCAGCACGGCCACCCGCCGACCGTAGGCATGACCGTCGAGGAGTCGAAGGGCAGCCTGGGCGGTCGCCCAGCCGGCTCGTTCGATGAGTTCGACAGCCGGTTCCGGCGCGTCGGCATCGATGGCGGCCATTTCCGACGGGGTCACGATCTCACGCATCGGCTCCGCCCCCGATCCCACGCGGTGAGCTCATGGGGTGGCCTCACCGAGGATCAGGATGTCGAGCACCCGATCCATGGTGTCGCCGTCGATGTGGGTGGCGCCGATCAGTGCGAGCCCGTTGATGACCGCCTCGGATCGGGTCCAGGCAATCACCTGCCGGCGTTCGTCCGACCGGCCCGCCCAGGTCGGTGCGGGGAAGCCGTCGATGATCGCGGCGGCCAGGTGAACAGCCGGTGGGCCATCGAGAGAATCCAACCACGGGTGCAGCCACCGCACCATCGGAACATCGATCCGGGCCAGCAGCCCGAGCACCTCCTCGAGGGCGACACCGGGTCGGTGCTCCCCGGGCTGCCGCTGGAGTACATCGAACCACCAGGCATCCAACAGCTCGAGGACGACCTGACGACGTTCGACTCGGGTGACGACGTCGGCTTCCTGATAGCCGTCGAGCAGTTCGACCACCTCGATCGCCTCGACCGGTGAGAGCTCCCCGTCGATCAGCGCCGTCAACAGCCGGGGCAGACAACGGGCGATCTCGACGTCGTCACCGGTTCGGGCCCGGGCCAGGACGGTTTCGAACTCGACCTCGGAGATCAGGCCGTCGTCATCGACCATGGTGGCCCGAACCTGCTCGAGCGCAGTCCGCAAGGGAGGGCTGTGGCCGCTCAAAGGCCGTCGTCGCTCAGGCCGATCACGAAGGCCTGCGCCAGATTCTCGGAGTGGGAAAGGGTGATGAGCCAGCGCACGATCCCCCGTTCGGCGGCGAGGGCGGCGGCCCGTCCGGTGATCCGCAGCTCCGGTTGACCGGACGGCAGCCGGACGACCTCGATGTCGCCGAAGTCGGCGCCGCCGAGCCCGACCCCAAGGGTCTTGAGCACCGCCTCCTTGGCCGCGAACCGGGCCGCGAACCGCTCGGACGGGTCGCGGGTGGCCTGGCAGTACAGCCGTTCGTTCGGGGTGAACACCCGCTCCACGAATCGGGGGCGACGGCCGATGATCGAGCGCATCCGCTCGATATCCACCAGATCGGTTCCGATTCCGACGACCGTCATCGGCCCAACGGTACCGGTTCCCGGATTGGGCCGCTCCCACAGCAAGTCTCCCTGCTCGAGGCCACTAGGCGCCGGCCGACCAGCGGCCGGCCACCTCGGAGATCGGCGCGGTCAGCAGCTCAACGGTCGGCACGTGGGCCAGGATGTCATCGCGGAAGGTGGGTTGACGCTCGGTGACGAAGTCCACGAGCTGCCGGTAGCGATTCCGGTAACCCTGTAGGACGTTGCGGGCGACGGCCGCTCCCAGGTCGTCGGTCAGCCGCACGTGGAGAAGCGTCATCCCCGTCGTCTGGGCGTCCTTGACCTCCGGCACGATCAGCACGACCCGGCCGTCGTGGCCGACGGTGACGAACGGAATTCGCTCGACGGCGACCCGGTGTTTGGTACCCCGCAGCGTCGGGTCACGCTCGACCCGGGACGCGATGCCCGTGGCCATACCACCCTTGTCGATCACATGGAGCTGGCCGCCATGATCGGCGTCGCCTTCCAGCCGGTAGCGGGTGTAGCCGACGGTCTCGGAGATCGCCGGGGTGATGGCGGCCAGGGTCCGCAGGGTCGAGTAGCTGAGCCGATCCCGTGGGCATCCGGAGGCCAGGAGATCCTGGATGAGATGACCCTGCAGCAGGCTCTCGTCGGCCCGGCTGATCCCGACGGTGACCGTCTTGGCCTGATGTTTGATGGCGTCGACCGGGCGGGTCAGCTCCTCGATGCCGGCGGTCAGGGCGCCGGCCAGATCCTCGACGACGACACCCGGTGTGCCGACCTTGCCGAACTCCATCTGGTAGGACTCGATCGGCACCGCACCGGTGGCGAAACGAAGCAGCGCCGACATCTTCACCGCCGTCGAGGCCTCCAGGTGCCCGTTGTACTGGCCGGCCCGGAGCCCGTCGAAGAAGCGGGAGGCGTGAGGCATGATCGTCTGGCCGAATCGCTCGAACCAACCGTGGGCCCCCGGGCCCGACACGGCGGTGCCGACGAACCCCTCGATGACGCCCCGGGCCTCCCGCAGCGGCCGAGCCGACGCATCGATGGCCAGGGCCGCCTCGTAGCCGAACAGGTGACCCACGATGGTCGACAGAACGAACGCCAGCCTGGGGTGCACCTCGGGTACCGAGATCACCTCGAGCGCTGCCGAGAACCGGTGTTCGCCTTCGGTGGCCACCACGATCGGAGCCGCCTTGTGGGCCCGGAAGATCGCCACCTCCTTGGCCACGTCATCGGCATTGGATCCGGTGAGGCCGGCGGCGCACACCAGGATCATGGGCTCGGACGACAGGTCGATGTGCTTCTTGTCTTCGGTGACGTCGCAGGCGATCGACTTGTAGCAGAGCTCCGACAGCTTGATCCGGAGTTCCTTGGCGGCGATGTGGTTGGCGCCGTTGCCGACGATGGCCCAGTACCGTCGATTGGGGGCGTGGCGGGCGGCGGCCACGCCGATCTCGCCCCGCTTCTCCACGGTCGCCGTCATGGCATCGGGCAGATCACGCAGGCCGGCCAGGATTCGCTGTCGTTCGGCCTCGTCGACGACGGCGCCCGGGATCAGCTGGGCCAGGGTGTCGGCCAGCAGAAACCCGGCCGCGATCTGTGAGTAGAACGCCTTCGTGGAGGCCACGCTCATCTCGACGTCGCGGCCATCGGAGGTGTAGAGCACCCCGTCCGATTTGTCGACGAGATCACTGCCCCGCCGATTGACGATGGCGATCACGGCCGCCCCGCGGGATCGGGCCAGGTCGACGGTGCGGTTGGTGTCGGTGGTGGTACCCGATTGGCTGACCGCTACCACCAGGGTGTCGGACATGTCGTCGGTCAGATGGAAGCCGGAGAGTTCGGTTGCGGTGATCGGTTCGACCACGACACCCGAACCATCGAGCGCGTCGTCGATGGCGGCGGCGATGGCCTGACCGGCCACCGCCGCGGTGCCCTGCCCGATCACCTGAACGGTTTCGACGGAACCGGAGCGCAGGCGCTTGGCCATCAGCTCCGGAATCGTCTCGTCACCGAGTCGCACGGTCAGCGCCCCGCCGGATGCCTCCTCGTCGATCTCGACCAGTCGGCCCCGCAGTGTCTTCCGGAACGAGGTGGGTGACTCCGAGATCTCCTTCAGGAGGAAGTGGGGGGCGTCGCCGCGATCGATGTCACGGGTGGTGACCGACGGCCGTTTCCATTCGTCGCGTCCGACCGGCAGCTCCGAGCCGTCGTACGACCACCGGCTCACGCCGGCTCGATCGCCGGCCATCGCCCCCGACAGACGAATGACCTGGCCCTGACTGGCGGTTGGGTTATCGGGATCGGCCGGTGTTTCGCCGTCCATACGGAGGTACACGTCGGAGTCCTCCACGACCCCGTAGGGCTCCGACGCCACGACGAACGCATCCTCGGCCAGACCCACGAACACACCCTGACCGCTGCCGCGAAGAGCGAGATGAATGTCGGCGGGAGCGATCGCCGTGCTGAGACCGATGGCGACCGAGCCCTCGAACATGGTGACCGTGGAGCGGACCGCCTCGTCGAGCACGTCACCGGCACGCGCACCGTCGGCTGCTTCGCGCTCGGCCAGACGGCGACTGATGATCGACGGGATGACCTTGGCGTCGGTCGTGATCTCGGCCGGAAAGGACAGGCCGGCCGAGGCGATCAGGTCGGAGAAGTTGTCGACATCGCCGTTGAGGGCGGCGGTCACGTAGGGCCCGGCCGCGATCTCCCCCACCTCGACCGAGTTGACCGGATGGGCGTTCGGTTCGGAGATGATGCCGACCGACGCCCAGCGGGTGTGGGCCAAGACCGTGGCTTCGACCGTGTCGGCTTCGAGCGCCGCCCGCAGGAGTTTGTCGGAGGCGATGGCCGCCCGCATCGACGCGGTGTTGTCACCGAGCTCACCGATCTCGGCCGCCGCTTTGTAGACGAAGCCGAGCACGCCGTTCGAGGCCACGACCGACCGATCGACGAAAAGCTCGTTGTCGACCCGGTCGGCCAGGAGTTCGGCGACCGCCGGATCGGCGAGGTCGAGGCCGTGGTTGCGCACGGCGATGTGGATCCCGGCTGAATCCCGACCTCGGACCTCCAGACGGTCGATGTTGCTGAGCGCCTGCTGCACCGAGAACATGGCGGCCAGCCGGGCACCGGCCACGTCAGGCCCGGCAAGGGCGATGACCTCGGCTGCGGCACGGAGCCGATCGCGTTCGATGGCCCAGACGGCGTCCTTCAGGTCGATCATGGCGGCGTTGACGGCCTCCAGGTCGGCGACTGCGTCACCTTCGGCGTCGAGGTGGGTCTCCAGCCGCTCGATGAGACCCGACAACTGAGCCAGGCGACCCTCCAGACCCGGCACCAGTTCGGACTGGCCGACCATGGCCGCCAGACCGGCTTCTCCCCGCAGTTCGATGTCGACCGCCGCAATGGCACGGGAACAGGCGGCAAGCGCCTCGGCCGCCGCGGGGTCGCCCGGAGCGGGAAACGCGGCCACGGCATCGTCGAGGCTGCTCAGCAGATCGGTGGCCGATGGCTGCAGGCGTTCGGTACGACGACGGACGATGGCAACGATTCCACACATAGGCGGTTCAGTGTACTGGCGGGCCGCGGAGCGGCAGGGTTCGCCCGGGTGGGTGTTCCCCGGCACACCGGGCTGCGGCCGGCGGCGTGATGTCGCGCCGATCAGACGGGGGTCAGGAGCCCGGGCCGAGAAGTCGATTGGCGTGATCGACCAGCTCGGCACAAGCCGCCTCGGCGGTGGCCTGATCGATGTGCTCGACCATGACCCGCAGAAGCGGCTCGGTTCCCGACGGACGGACGACCACGCGGCCGTCGTCGCCGAATCGTTCCTCGACGGCGGTCACGTGGGGGGCGAGCAACGCGGCGGCATCGGGATTGCGGGCCGCCAGCGTCACATTGCGCAGCAACTGCGGGACCGTGGTCATGATCCGCTCGGCCAGGATCGCCAGCGGCTCGGCCCGTCGGGCGACGACATCGAGCAGTTGTACACCGGCCAGGATGCCGTCGCCGGTGGTGGCGAGATCCCGGCAGATCACGTGACCGGACTGTTCGCCGCCCAGCGAGAGCTGATGATCGTCCAGTGCGGCCAGCACGTGGCGATCGCCGACGGCAGTGGAGATCACCTTGATACCGGCTTCGGCCATGGCCCGATGAAAGCCGAGGTTGGTCATCACGGTGACCACGACGGTGTTGTCACGCAGCCGCTCGGTGGTGGCCCAGTCGGTGGCCAGCAGGCCGAGGACCCGGTCACCGTCCACCACTCGGCCGGCGCCGTCGACCGCAATGAGGCGGTCGGCATCACCGTCGAAGGCCAAACCGGCATCGGCGCCGGCGGCGACCACGGCATCGGCCAGCGTCTGTGGCGCGGTCGAACCGACGCCGTCGTTGATGTTGGTGCCGTCAGGACTCACCCCGATGGCGGTCACGTTCGCCCCCAAGCGGCGGAAGATCTCGGGCGCCACGCCGTAAGCCGCGCCGTTGGCGCAGTCGACGACGATCGTGAGACCCGCCAGTGCCTGATCATCGACCGAAGCGACGATGGCATCCGCCCATCCCTCGACCTCGGGTGACGCCCGGCGATCGAACCGAAGATCGGTCGAGGTCGAGCTCTCGCCCGCACGGGTCCGAGCCAGCTCCGAAGCCACCTCCACATAACGGGTCTGAATCCGGGCCTCCAGTTCGTCGCGCAGCTTCAGACCACCGGCGGCGAAGAGCTTGATGCCGTTGTCGTGGAACGGGTTGTGGGAGGCCGAGATCATTGCCGCCGGCACGGATCCATCGGCCGCCACCCAGGCGACTGCGGGCGTTGGTACCACGCCGAGATCGGCGACGTCTGCTCCGACGGACCGGAGGCCGCGGGTCAGCGCCTCCTGCAGGAGTGGACCAGACTCCCGTGTGTCGGAGCCGATCACGAATCGGGATCCGGGCAGGAACTCGGCCGCCGCCCGGCCCAGGGCTTCGGCCACGACGGGGGTCAGCTCATCGCCCACCCGCCCTCGCACACCATCGGTGCCGAAGGTTGGGATCGATGTGGGAACGGCCACGGAACGCGGCTCGGCGCCGTGGGTCCCGTTACCGCTTGCTGTACTGAGGAGCCTTACGGGCCTTCTTGAGGCCGTACTTCTTCGACTCCTTCTTGCGAGGATCGCGGGTCAGTAGCCCGGCGCCGCGCAGAGGCGGACGATCCTCCCCATTGAGTGCAACCAGGGCCCGGCTGATGCCGAGACGAAACGCCCCGGCCTGGCCGGAAAGACCGCCGCCGTGAAGGGTGACGGAGATGTCGTAGGACTCCTCGGCCGAGGTGAGCCGCAGCGGTTCGGTGATGAGCGTGCGGTGCACGGCCGACGGGAAGTACTCCTCGAACGGCCGGCCGTTGGCCACGATCTGGCCGCTACCGGGAGCCATGCGAACCCGAGCGACGGCTTGCTTACGACGGCCTGTGGCTTGAATGGTCGACACGACTTCTCTCAGCTTTCTCGGCGGGCGCCGGTGATTTCGAGCGGCTGGGGCTTCTGGGCCGCGTGGGGATGGGAGTCCCCGGCATAGATCTTCAACTTGCGGGCCTGCTGGCGACCCAGACGGTTCTTCGGCAACATCCCGACGATCGAACGGCGCACGGCCTCCGCCGGACGGCGGTTCATGAGCTCGGCGTAGGTTTCGGAGTGGAGGCCACCCGGATAGCCGGAGTGGCGATGTACCATTTTGCGGTCGGCTTTGCCGGAGGTGAGCACGACCTTGTCGGCGTTGACGACGATCACGTGGTCACCCATGTCCATATGGGGGGCGAACGTCGGCTTGTGCTTGCCGCGCAGGACACGGGCGACTTCGGTGGCCATACGGCCGAGGGTCATGCCTTCGGCGTCGACCACAAACCAGTCTCGCTGGATCTCTGAGGCTTTGGGGGTGTACGTCTTCACGACAGCACTCTTTCGGTGTCACGACTCGGTTCGTTGTCACGATGCGGTCCTGCTTGGCAGCGCCTGTTGGAGCGGAACCCGACAACGACTGGCCGCAGGTCAGCAGGGTGGGCACCTCGCCAGGCAGCCGCGCTCCCGAACAGGACACTCCTGAACGCAACGCACGCCGAAAAGGGCCGACTTGGTAGTTTATGGCCGCCGGCGTGCCACCTCCAACCTATGAACGGGCAGAGATTCGAGCGAAGCGTCGAACCGGGGCTCGCGGCGATGCCGCCACCGGATCGCCGGATGTCGTCGATCTCCCCGCCGACGGTCCGCTCCCCTCCGATTCGGGGAGGACTCCCAATACCGGTGGAATCCATCGGGAAATCGACCATACCGCCCTCGAACGCCCGGTCGCTGTCCGCCACGTCAACGCGGTCTGCCGCCACCCGACGGTCCCGTCGAACCCGGCACATCCATGCCGGTCCCGGCCCGAGGTTTGTTGCTGTTCCGGTCGTGGCCCGCCGTCCGTCTGGGCCCGAGATCGAACGACGACGACGTTCTCCTCGACGAACCCCTTCCCCGGTTCGACGCGTAAAAGCTTGACGTCGCCGCCTTCCCGCCGTATGGTATGGGAGCGCTCTCAGGGAGCGCTCCCATACAATGTTCTTACAAAGAGCGCTCTCACAAAGAGCAGAGCAGCGGCCGGGGAAACGACAGTGATGAAGCGGAGTGCCCAATGGCGAGGGTGAACCTGGAGGAAATCGGCCGCCTGGCCGGCGTCTCACGCTCCACGGTTTCGCGCGTCGTGAACGGGAGTCCGAACGTGAGCCCCGAAGTCCGGGAGCGGGTCGAGGCCGTGATCGCCGAGACCGGCTATCGACCCCACGCCGCCGCCCGATCACTCGCCTCCAATCGCACCGGCGTATTCGGGCTCGTCGTCCCCAGCGCGGCCGAGACACTGTTCGACGATCCCTACTTCGGACGTCTGATCCTCGGTGTCACCTCGGCCACCAACGCCATGCAGACGACGCTGGCGCTGTTCCTGTTCGATCAGGAATCCGACGAGAACTCGATCATCCCCCAGGTCGTCAATCCCGGACTGGTCGATGGCGTCATCGTCACCGCCACGCAGATGGGCGACCCTCTCATCAGCCAGCTTCAGCAGGCCACCATGCCGTTCGTGATCGTCGGCCGCCCCGACGACGGGCGCTCGATGTTCTCGGTCGACGCCGACAACCGTGGAGGCGCCCGCATGGCGGCCCGTCATCTGGCCGAGCTCGGCCGCACCAGAATCGGCCTCATCAGCCCGCCGTCCAACTCGACGGCCGGCCTCGATCGTCGCAACGGATTTCTCGAGGGTCTGGCCGAAGCCGGGCTCCGCATCGACGGGCTCATCGCCGAAGGCAACTGGACCGAGGAGTCCGGCCGGGCCGCCATGGAAACCCTTCTCGCCTCACCGGCGTCCAGGCCCGATGCGGTGTTCGTCGGATCCGACCGTATGGCCGTCGGCGCCCTTCGGGCCATCCAGGAAGCAGGGCTGTCCTGCCCCGACGACATCGCCCTCGTCTCCTTCGACGGCATTCTGCCGCCGGATCAGACGATGCCCCGGCTGACGTCGGTGGCCCAACCGGTGGCCGAGGTCGGGGAGCGAGCGGCTCGCCTCCTGGCATCGATCGTCGACTCGACCGTCACGACCGCCGAACACATCGTGTTCCCGACCCGATTGGTGATTCGAGAGTCGTGCGGTTCGCCCCCAGCGGACGGAGCTTGATCCTGGCGACCGGAGGTTATCGCCCATCCCGATCAGAGAGCACGCCCGACCTTCGTCGCCGCTACCCTTGGGAGCGCTCTCAAACCGCCCAGTTCAGACAGTCAACAGAAGGCAATACCCCTTAACCGAGGAGAGAAACACCATGATCAACTTCAAGTTTGGACGGCTACTGGCCGTCCTCCTGACCCTGGCGCTCATTGCCGCCGCCTGTGGCGGCGATGATGACAGCGCCGACGACGGCGCCACCGACACCGAGGACACCGCCGAAAGCGCCGACAGCGGCGACGACGCAGCCGAGGAGCCCGCTGACGACTCGTCGGATGAGGCCGATGGCGGCGAAGAGGTCACGCTGAAGGTCCTCGTGCACCAGAACCCGCCGATGGTGGCGTTCTTCGAGGAGTTCAACGAGCAGTTCGAGGCCGACAATCCAAACATCTCGATCGACATGACCGTGGTGAACGCCTCGGACCTCGGTGTCTCCAACCAGACCCGGCTGACCGCCCAGGATCTCGACATCACCACGATCTCCGACAGTGGCTTCTCCGCTCCGGCGCAGCCCTACATGGAGGGCGTGGAGCCGCCGGCGTGGCAGACGCTCATCGAGGCCGGACTCATCATGGACCTGACCGACGAGGCCTTCGTGGCGAACTACGATCCCGCGGCTCTCGAAGCGGGCGGTTCGTCCGACGGCCGTGTGTATGGGATCCCCCTGGGCCGGGTCACCTACAGCGGCATGTTCGTGAACGAGGATCTGCTGGCCGAGGTCGGCGTCGATCTCCCCACCACGTGGACCGAACTCGTGGCCGCCTGTGAGGCGGTCACTGCCTCCGGCAACTCGTGCATGACCGCCGGCGGGGCCGACACGTGGCCCATCTTCGTCGGCTCCTACGGCCTGCTGGGCGCCACCTACCCCGACCAGGCTGCACTGACCGAGGGCCTGTGGACGGGCAGCATCGCCTGGAACGACGAGACCTCGACCGAGATGATCGCGAAGATGCAGACCTATGCCACCGAGATGCTGGAGCCCGGTGTGACCGGCCTGGCCCACGACGCCGCCATCGCCCGCTATGCCGCCGGCGATGTGGCCTTCGCCCCCACGGGCATGTGGCAGGCTGCGGCTCTGGAGGATGCCGGGCCGGAGTTCGAGTGGACCTATGTGCCATTCCCCGGTAGCGACAACGCCGCCGACAACCAGTTCCTGTTCGGCAAGTACGACCAGACACTGGCGATCGCCGCCGAGACGCAACATCCCGATGAGGCCGTCGCCTACCTGACGGCGTTCTCGGAGCCGGAGAACTACAACAACTTCATCAACGCGGTCAGCTTCCTGCCGACCCAGCCGACGGCCATATTGGGAGGCACCATCGGTGAGGATCTCGATCCTCTTGTTGCCAGCTTCCGGGTTGGTCTCGAGCAGTACTGGAAGACGCCGGCCGGTGCCGGCCAGTGGGCAAACGGCGGCCTCAACGCAGCGTCGTGGTTCGCCCCCTTCGGCGAATTCTCGGATGCGACCGAGCTCGCCAATCAGGCCCAGGCCGACCTGGAGGCCGGTCTCGAAAGCTGATCAGGCCGTGTAGCAGTACTTTTCAGGTGCGGGCCGCCTCCCAGGCGGCCCGCACCCGGGCCACGTGTCGGCGTGGCCCATCGACAACCCACATCGAACGATCCAACGGCCTGTAAGGGGGACATGGATGGCTGCAACCCAAAGGAAACGACGGTCTCTGTTCGGAGGGAGATACCCCGACGCCACGCCGTGGCTGCTGATCTTCCCCGGGCTCTTCTTCTATTTCTTGATCGGGGTCGGGCCGTCGCTGGCCACGACGTTCTACTCGTTCACCGATGCCACCGGCATCCGGGGCCTTCCCATCAGTTGGATCGGCTTCGACAACTACGACGAGTTCCTGTTCCAGGGCAACGCCTCCCGTGACAACATCGATGCGCTGGAGCGAACACTGATCTTCATGGCGCTGGTCACCACCATCCAGTTCGTCGTCGGGTTGGTGATGGCCCTGCTGGTTCATCAGAAACTGCCCGGCCGTCTCGTCTTCCGCACCTTGTTCTTCATTCCCGTCATCCTCGGCGTCGCCGTGCAGGGCTTGATGTGGAAACTCTTCCTCCTGCCCGGCGGCGGTCCGATGGCCCAGGTCTTCGATTTCTTCGGCCTGCAGTCGGAGTTCCTGGGCGGACCGGGGGCGTTCTACTGGGTGATCGTGGTCCAGATCTGGGCCAACGCCGGTTTCACCATGGTCATCTTCCTCGCCGGCCTGCAGACCATCTCGTCCGACCTCTACGAGGCGGCGGCCGTCGATGGAGCGACCGGGTGGGCACTGTTCACGAACGTCACGTGGCCCCAGCTCACCCCCGCGGTCAACACGAACTTCCTGCTCAACATCGTCGGTTCGCTCCAGGCGTGGATGCTCTTCCTGGTGTTGATCGGCTACCGACCCGGCACGCAGGTGCTGGGCTACCTGGTCTTTGCCGAGGCGTTCGGGCTGACCGAATCGAGTGCCTCACTCCGTCAGGGCTACGCCGCCGCCGCCTCCATCGTCCTCTTCCTGCTGGTCCTGATACTCGGAATGGCAGCCAACTTCATCGTCACCCGCCGAGAAAGGATGTACATGGGATGACCACGATCATCAACCCGCTGGAGGATGGATCGACCGTCGAGATCGACATCTCGGAGCCGCCACCACCCAGCGCAGCACGGCGGGCCCTCCGGACGAAGATCCTGTCCTACGTACTCCTGCTGGCCTTCGCCGTGTTGTACGTCGCTCCGCTCCTTATCCTCGTGAGCGCCTCGTTCAAGACCCTCCCGGAGTTCTTCCGGGATCCCACCGGGCTGCCCTCCGGCATCGGCTTCGAGAACTACACCGAGGCCTGGCAGCTGGCCAACTTCCCCCAGTATCTGTTGAACTCGCTGATCTACACGGTGGTGGCCACGACGTTGTTCGTGATCATGTCGATTTTCGTGGCCTTCCCACTGGCCCGAGGTTATGTCAAGGGGGCGGGTGCACTGCTCACCCTCTATGTGGTCGCCCTGTTCCTGCCGCCGGCGCTCATTCCCCAGTTTCTGCTGATCCTGAACCTCGGTCTGTTCAACACCCGTACCGGTTACATCCTGCTGTTCCTCGTCAACCCGATCGCCCTGATCATCATGGTGAACTACATCAAGTCCATTCCGAGGGAGCTCGACGAATCGGCCGCCGTCGACGGCTGCAGCTACCCTCGTTTCGTCTGGAGCATTCTGA
>JBFHME010000051.1:0-20788 GCA_041594435.1 Acidimicrobiales bacterium | reverse complement strand
CGGGGGTGGAGTCGTGTCCGACGTTGCCGGTTTCGTGGCCGCGTCGTACCACCGCGGGATACCGGTGGTACACGTTTCCACCACGCTGCTGGGGCAGATCGACGCGGCGATCGGCGGCAAGACCGGCGTGAATCTGCCGGAAGGGAAGAACCTCCTCGGCGCGTTCTGGCAGCCGGAGGCCGTGATCTGTGAGATCGACGCGCTGGAGACCCTCCCGATCCGTGAGTTCGTGGCGGGCATGGGCGAGCTGGCGAAGTACCACTTCCTCGGCGGCGGAGAACTCGACCGTCTCCCGCTGGTTGAGCGGGTGGCGGCTTCGGCCCGGATCAAGGCCGACGTGGTGTCGGGCGACGAACGGGAGGGGGGCCGTCGAGCCATCCTCAACTACGGTCACACGCTGGCCCACGCACTCGAGACGGCGGGATCCTACGATCTGCGCCACGGCGAAGCCGTCGGCATCGGGCTGGTGTACGCGGCCGAGCTGGCCCATCGACTGGGTCGGATCGACCGGGCCAGGGTCGACGAACACCGTCGGGTGGTGTCGCAGTACGGTCTGAGCACCGTGCTGCCGGCCGGCTACGACCTCGACGAGTTGGTCGCCCTGTTCCGGCGGGACAAGAAGGCGCTCGACGGAACGACCTTCGTGCTCGACGGACCCCGCGGCGTCGAGACCGTGGTGGTCGACGACGATGCGTTGCTCGTCGATGTCCTGGCGACGATGGCGACCGAGCATGGCTGATCCCGTTGGTGCCACCGCCGACGTTGCCGACGGCGTTGGGGGCGACGAACGGTTGCCGCCGATGGATGTGGCCGGACGGGCGGCCCGGGTGTGGGCTTCGCTCGAGGACCGCTGCGAGGTGTTCATCGTCACGAAACCGATCAATGTCCGCTGGCTGACCGGCTTCACCGGCTCGAACGGCGCAGTGGCGGTGACGGCCGACGGGCTGATCGTCGCCACCGACGCCCGCTACGCCGAGCAGGTGACCCGACAACTCGACGCCTCGTCGGTCGAAGCGGACGTCGTCCTCCGACGCGACGTCCTGGGGGCTCTCCTCGATGTGGTGCCGTCCGGCGCAACGGTGGGCATGGAGAGTCATCACGTGACCTGGGCCCAGCAGACCCGTGTGGTGGATGCGCTGACGTCCGAGCGGGTGCTGCCGTTCGACCGGTTGGTGGAGCGTGAACGCGAGACGAAGGACCGCGGTGAGCTGGCTCGATTGGCCCGCGCCGCAGCCATCGCCGATCGGGCTCTCGCGTCGGTGGTGGCCGATCTTCCGTTGGCGGTCACGGAGCAGATGATCGCCCGCCGGCTCGAGGCCACGATGATCGACCTGGGGGCCGACGATCTCAGCTTCCCGACGATCGTGGCCGCCGGGGCGAACAGTTCCAGTCCCCACGCCGTGCCGTCGGAACGCAGGCTGGCGGCCGGCGATCTCCTGGTGATCGACATGGGTGCTGCCGTCGACGGCTATGGCAGCGACATGACCCGCACCTTCGCCATCGGCTCCTTCACCGCGGAGACCGAGGCGATGTATCGGGCCGTCGCGGCGGCCCAGCGGGCCGGGGTGGCTGCGGTGGCCGCCGGTGTCTCCACCGATGTGGTCGACGCCGCTTGTCGGGCCGTGCTGGAGGAGCGGGGGATGGTCGACGAGTTCGTGCACGGGACCGGCCACGGAATCGGGTTGGAGATCCACGAAACGCCGTTCCTCAGCACGTCCGATCCGGTTGTGCTGCGAGCCGATCAGGTGGTCACCGTCGAACCCGGCGTCTATCGGACCGGGGTCGGGGGTGTGCGGATCGAAGACTCGGTGGTCGTCACGGTCGACGGGTGCCGGCCGATCACCCACAGCCCCAAGAACCCGCTCCTTGATTGGCGGCCGAACGCGTGACCGGGCGGGCCTCCCGAACCGTTGGGCCGACGGCTCCACCACGGCAGTAGGGTGGTGGGGCCGCCGAGCCGGCCCGATACCGTTACGTCGCCTGCGACCGGCACCGGGTCGCCCTGGCCGAGGCCACGAAGAGAGAGCGTTCCATGGCATCCATCAGCACCAACGACTTCAAGAACGGCATGACCGTCGAACTGTCCGACGGTCTGTTTCAGATTCAGGAGTTCCAGCACGTCAAGCCGGGCAAGGGCGGCGCGTTCGTGCGCTCGACCCTGCGGAACGTCCGCACCGGCGCCGTGATCGATCGCACCTTCCGGGCCGGTGAGAAGATGGAAAGCGCCTACATCGAAAAGCGGGAGAAGCAGTACCTGTACCGTGACGGCACCGACTTCGCGGTCATGGACACCGAGACCTTCGAGCAGCGATCGGTTCCGGTCGAGGCGATGGGCGAAGCCGCCAACTATCTCGTCGAGGGTCAGCCGGTGGTCTTTCTCCTGTACGGCGACGAGATCATCGGCACCGATCTTCCCGCGTCGGTGGAGCTGGAGGTGACCGAGACCGAGCCCGGTTTCCAGGGCGACCGAGTCTCGGGTGCCCGCAAGCCTGCGACCCTCGAAACGGGACTCGTCGTGCAGGTTCCGCTTTTCGTGAACATCGGGGACCGGATCAAGGTCGACACCCGCTCCGGCGAGTATCAGACCCGAGCGTGACCGCCGGCTCCGGGGGGGACTCCTCGAG
The DNA here is from genome assembly GCA_041594435.1 of Acidimicrobiales bacterium. Lineage (GTDB taxonomy): Bacteria > Actinomycetota > Acidimicrobiia > Acidimicrobiales > SZUA-35 > JAHELU01. The sequence goes on along the minus strand of JBFHME010000051.1, from coordinate 18,164 downwards.
CGGCTTCACCACCGATCGCAGTCGGCGGGAGTCCCGGGAACGAGCCGTCGAACTGGCCTACGAAGCCGCCGTTCGGGGGTTGAACGTCGACGACATGCTGGCCACCCTCGTCCTGCCGGCGCCTCCGTTCACCGTCGAGCTGCTTCGTCGCAGCGAGAGGCACCGGGCCGAGTCCGATTCGTTGATCGAGGAACGGGCCAGTGGCTGGACGTTGGACCGGATGCCGGTACTCGACCTGGTCATCATGCGCCTGGCCGTTGCCGAGTTGATCGATGGCGAGACGCCGACCGGTGTCGTGTTGTCGGAGGCCGTGGAGTTGGCCGGCCGCTACTCGACCGACGAGTCCAGTCGATTCGTGAACGGTGTGCTGGCCGCTGTCGCCTCGGGTCTTGCCGAGGCCGGTCGGGGAGCGATCCCGGAGTCGACCTGAGCGGTCGCGATCGCCCACTGTCGGCTTAACAACGGTGCGGGCGTGGTCGATAGGACGAGGTGTTCCGGCGCCTCTCATCGACCGTCGCGGCCGCCCTGGTGTCGCTGCTCGTGCTCACCTCGTTCGTGGATCCCGACGAATCGACGGTCTTCGATCAGGCTGCGCTGAGCCCCTGGATCGACACATCCGACCGTTCGGTCGTCAGAGATGCCTACCGGGCCATGTTCGCCCGCCCGGTACCCGCGCTCGACTGGACCGGCGGCCACGACGGCTGCCGGCCGGGTGACAGCTCCGAACAGCTGCGGAGCGAGACCCTGCTGCGGATCACCTACTACCGGGCCATGGCCGGCGTTCCCTCCCAGGTCGACGAGGACGTCGACATGTCCCGCCAGGCCCAGGCAGCAGCGCTGATGATGAGCGCGGAGGGCGAACTGACCCATCACCCGAAACCCGACTACGCCTGTTATTCGGCCGACGGTGGTCGGGCGGCCGCCAACAGCAACCTCTACCTCGGCCGGACCGGACCGGCCGCCATCGACGGCTACATCGAGGACCCCGGATCGGGCAATATCGACGTGGGTCATCGCAGCACCATCCTTCACCCGCCGACCCGGTTCATGGGAATCGGGCATGTCGCCGGTGTCGACGGGCGCTACCCGGCCAACGCGCTCTGGGTGTTCGACGACGACGTCTTCTCCGCCGACTACGAGACGAGAGAGCCCGACCGTTTCGTGGCCTGGCCGCCGAGAGGATACGTCCCGGCGCCGATCGTCTACCCGCGATGGTCGTTTGCCCTCAACGAGGCCGACTTCGACGGGGCCGACGTCACGATGTCGCTCGATGGCCGTGACGTCGACCTGGACGTCATCGCCCGCATCAGCAAAGACGGCGAGATCCCGTCGTCGGTGATCGTGTGGGAACCCGATCTGCCCGAGCTGCCGGGAGACGGCGACGTGACGTACCGGGTGACGGTGTCGAACGTGGGACTCCCGGCGGCCGACGGCGCCGGCGACGGCTCGGCGGACGAGCTGGTCGACTTCTCCTACGACGTCACCATCATCGCCGACAGCTAGGAGACGTGAGAGGGAGGTCACGCCGAAATTCTCCTGGCATGGGCGCGCGCCGGGGCGCCGATCGCTACAGTCGTCAAGTGGCAGATCCGTGAAGTGGGTACCGCGAGACCCAGACGGAAGGAGTCACCCTTGGCCGAACGCGAACGAAGACGCACGCCCCCCTACGGGGGCGTTTTTGTCGCCAAAAGCGAGGTTCTGGACGCCGCAGGCGTCAGCCGGGCAGTCCGGCGGATGGCTCACGAGATCCTCGAGGCGAACCAGGGACTGACCGACGTCGTACTCATCGGGCTTCAAACCGGTGGCGTGCCGTTCGCCCACGCCATCGCCGAGGCGCTGGAGGAGATCGAGGGCATCGCCGTGCCGCTGGGCCGCCTCGACGTGGCCTTCTACCGCGACGACATCAACCTGCGTCCCGTCCTTCCCGAGGCCGACACCGAGATCTCCTCCGACATCGACCGCAAGGTGGTGGTCCTGGTCGACGATGTCCTGTTCACCGGTCGAACCATCCGGGCGGCGCTCGACGCCATCATGGATCAGGGCCGGCCGAGGGCCATCCAGCTGGCGGTGATGGTCGACCGCGGCCACCGCGAGCTGCCGATACGACCCGACTATGTCGGCAAGAACCTGCCGACCCGGCGGACCGAGACGGTCAACGCCACGATCGAACGGGTCGAGATCGGAGAGATGGAGCGATGAAGCATCTGATCTCCACCGACGACCTCACCCGGGCCGATCTGGAGCAGCTGTTCGGCCTGACCGACAACTTCGCCCGGATCCTGGAGCGGCCCATCCCCAAAGTGCCGGCGCTGCGAGGCAAAACGGTGGTTCTGGCCTTCTTCGAGGATTCGACCCGAACCCGTACCTCGTTCGATCTGGCCGCCCGGCGGCTGTCGGCCGACGTCGTGAACTTCTCGGTGTCGCAATCGTCGACCAGGAAGGGCGAGTCGCTGCGCGACACGGTCGAGACGATCAGCGCCATGTCGGTCGACGCCATCGTCGTCCGTCACTCGAGCTCGGGCGCCCCCCGGCAGATCACCCAGTGGACCGATGCCTCGGTGGTCAACGCCGGCGACGGCTGGCACCAGCATCCGACCCAAGCCCTGCTCGATGCCTACACGATCCGCCGCCGTTTCGGCTCGCTCGACGGGCTCAACATCGCGGTCTGCGGCGACATCAACCACTCCCGGGTGGCTCGCTCCGATGTCGACACGTTCACCAAACTCGGAGCGACGGTCACGCTCGTCGGACCGAGAACACTCATGCCCGCGAACCTGGACGGCTGGCCGGTGACGGTCTCGACCGACCTCGACGCCGTCGTCGGCGACGTCGATGTGGTCTACCTGCTGCGCATCCAGCAGGAGCGCCTGTCGGCCGGACTGTTCCCCTCGGTGCGCGAGTACCGTACCCGGTGGGGCCTCACCACCGAACGGGCGGCCCGGCTCAAACCCGACGCCCTGATCATGCACCCCGGTCCCATGAACCGGGGGGTCGAGATCGATCCCGAGGTCGCCGACGACAACCGCGCCGTCGTGCTCGATCAGGTGGCGGCCGGTGTGCCGACCCGCATGGCGGTCCTGTACTCGGTGCTCGGTCCAGGCCAGTTCGACGACGACGGATCGACGGAGGCGGCGAACCGGGCGTCGTCGGCCGGCGGCTCGATGGCAACCGGACCCGAAGCGGACGCGGCGGTCGATGGAATGGAGAATCACATGGAGGAAGCGGTATGACCGCCGCACCTGCCGAGCAGGTGCCGACCGAGTTTCGCCTGGTGGCGAAACATCGCCGGCTGGAGTGCGTTCGATGGGATCGGAAGGTTGAGCTATGACCACTTACGCCCTCGTCGGAGGCGACATCGTCGACGGAGATGGCAGGCGCCGGTCCGATGTGGTCATCGACACCTCGACCGGACTCGTGAGCGAGGCCGCCCCCGAGACCGCGGACGAGCAGCTGGACGTGTCCGGTTGCATCATCAGCCCCGGGTTCGTCGATCTGCACGTGCACCTTCGTCAACCCGGAAACGAGGCGGCCGAAACCATCGAGACCGGCTCCAGAGCGGCCGCCCTCGGCGGCTTCACGGCCGTGGTGGCGATGCCGAACACCAACCCCTGCATGGACACCGCCGCTGTCATCAACGAGGTTCTGGCCCACGGCCGCGGCGCTCTGTGCGAGATCAAACCGTCGGCCGCCATCACCGTCGGTCGGCTCGGCGAGACGCTGGCCCCGATGGGCGAACTGGTCGACCTCGGGGTTCGGATGTTCACCGACGACGGCACCGGTGTGCAGGACGACCAGCTCATGCGCCGGGCTCTCGAGTACGCATCGGGCATTGATCCGGGTGACGGCACGCAACTGGTGCTGTCGCAGCACTGCGAGGTCAACGCCCTGTCCCAGGGCGGGGTGATGCACGAGGGTGCCTGGTCGGCGAAGCTCGGGTTGCCGGGACAACCGGCCGAGGCCGAGGAGCTGATGGTCATGCGCGACATCGCCCTGTCCCGGTTGACCGGGATGCGCGTCCACCTCCAGCACCTGTCGACGGCGGGTAGCGTCGAGATGGTTCGAGCGGCCAAGGCCGACGGCCACCCCGTCACCGCCGAGGCGACACCACACCACTTCACCCTGACCGACGGTAGCTGTGCCTCCTACGACCCCGTGTTCAAGGTCCACCCGCCGCTGCGGACCGCCGCCGACGTCGCAGCCATCAAGGCCGGTCTCGCCGACGGCACCATCGATGCCATCGCCACCGATCACGCCCCCCACACACCGGACTCGAAGGAACTCCCGTTCGACCAGGCCCCACCCGGCATGCTCGGGCTCGAGACGGCCCTGGCGCTGGCGATCAGCGAGCTCGGAGAGATCGAACTCGAGGATCTGGTACGGCTTCTGGCGATCCGCCCGGCGGAGATCGCCGGATTGGCCGAGCGCCATGGTCGACCGGTCCGGCCCGGCGAACCGGCGAACATCGCCGTGTTCGACCCCGACCGGCACTGGACGGTCGAGCGGACGGGTCTGGCCAGTCCGGCCCTCAACACCCCCTTCCACGGGCGCCAGGTCCGCGGCTTGGTACGACACACCTTCTTCAACGGTGAACCCGTTGTCCTCGACGGAAAGGCCACTCGATGAGTGAGAACGCCGCACCGACGGCCGCCGTGCTTGCGCTGAGCGACGGTTCAGTCTTCGAGGGCGAGCACATCGGGGCACAACCTGACGGGGGCCTCGTGTCCGGCGAGGTGGTGTTCAACACCGCACTCACCGGCTACCAGGAGGTCATCACCGATCCGTCCTATGCGGGGCAGATCATCACCTTCACCTACCCGCACATCGGCAACTACGGGACCAACCCCGATGACAACGAGTCGCGGGGCACGTTCGCCCGCGGCGTGATCGTGCGGGACCTGGCTCGCCGCCACTCCAACTGGCGGGCCGATCGTTCTCTCGAGGCCTTTCTTCGTGCTCGCGGTCTGTCGGGTATCGCCGGGCTCGACACCCGGCGCCTCACCCGTCGGCTGCGGGATTCGGGGGCCATGCCCGGTGCCTTCGGGCCGGTCGAGGGGCCGGGCGCCGTGACCGTCGAGCAGCTCAAGCAGGCGGCGGTCGACGAACCCGGAACCGACGGCGTCGATCTCGTGTCCGAGGTCACCACCGCCGAGCCCTACACGGCGGGATCCGGTGACCGGCGTATCGTCGCCTACGATTTCGGCATCAAGTCGACGATCGTCGACAAGCTCGGAGAACTCGGATCGGTCGAGGTCGTGCCGGCCTCGACTCCCGCCGCCGAGGTCCTGGCCCGCAGACCCGACGGCGTGTTCCTGTCGAACGGTCCCGGCGATCCCAACGAGGTGCCCTACGCTGTCGAGTCGGTGCGGGATCTCCTGGGTCAGGTACCGATCTTCGGCATCTGCCTGGGGCACCAGATCCTGGGCCTGGCATTGGGTGGCCGGATCGTGAAGCTGCCGTTCGGCCATCACGGCGCCAACCACCCCGTCAAGGATCAGACGACCGGCATGGTCGAGATCACCAGCCAGAACCACAATTTCGCCGTCGAGGGCGCGTCGGTGTCGGGCCGGGCCATCGTCACCCACGTCAATCTCAACGACGGCGTCTGCGAGGGACTGCAACTCGTCGATGGCACCGCATTCAGTGTTCAACATCATCCCGAGGCCAGTCCCGGACCCCACGACAGCGAGTACCTCTTCGAGCGTTTCGCCTCGCTGATCGACAACGGTCGGCTGCCCCGACCGGATGACGGAGCGGGGGCTCACGAGGAAGTCGAGGAGGCCGTCGATGCCTAGACGAACCGACATCGAGACCGTCATGGTCATCGGCTCGGGCCCGATCATCATCGGCCAGGCCTGCGAGTTCGACTATTCGGGCACCCAGGCTTGTAGGGCCCTGCGATCCGATGGCTACCGGGTGGTGCTGGCCAACTCCAATCCGGCGACCATCATGACCGATCCCGACTTCGCCGATGCCACCTACATCGAGCCGCTGACCTGCGAGGTGCTCACCCGGATCATCGAGATCGAGAAGCCCGACGCCCTCCTGCCGACCCTGGGCGGACAAACGGCGCTCAACCTGGCCATGGAGCTGGTCGGAGCCGGGGTGCTCGAGGAGCATGGTGTCGAGTTGATCGGCGCCAACGCCGAGGCCATCGCCACCGCCGAGGACCGCTCCAACTTCAAGGAGGCCATGCTCGAAATCGGTCTCGATGTCCCTCGCAGCGGGGTGGCCCACACCATGGCCGAAGCCCACGAGATCATCGCCGAGCTCGGCCTCCCGGTCATCATCCGTCCGGCCTACATTCTCGGCGGTCGAGGCACCGGTATCGCCCATACGTCCGATCAGTTCGCCAAGGTGGCCGCCGACGGCCTGGCCGCCAGTCCCATCTCGGAGATCCTGATCGAGGAGTCGATCGCCGGGTGGAAGGAGTTCGAGCTCGAAGTCATGCGGGACCGGCTCGACAACCAGGTGATCATCTGCTCGATCGAAAACCTCGATCCGATGGGGGTGCACACCGGTGATTCGATCACGGTGGCCCCGATCCAGACACTGTCCGACGTGGAGTACCAGAGGATGCGTGACGCCGCCTTCGCCTGCCTCCGGCGCGTCGGTGTCGAGACCGGGGGTTCGAACGTGCAGTTCGCCGTCGAACCCGGCACCGGCCGAATGGTGATCATCGAGATGAATCCCCGGGTCAGCCGCTCCTCGGCGCTGGCGTCGAAAGCCACCGGCTTTCCGATCGCCAAGATCGCGGCCAAGCTCGCCGTCGGTTACACGCTCGACGAGATCCCCAACGACATCACCCGGGTCACCCCGTCGTCGTTCGAACCGGTGATCGACTACGTCGTGACCAAGATCCCCCGTTGGGCGTTCGAGAAGTTCCCCGGTACCAGCGGCGTCCTGGGAACGTCGATGCAGTCGGTGGGCGAGGTCATGGCCATCGGCCGGACCTTCCCCGAATCGTTGCAGAAGGCCTGCCGCTCGCTCGAAATCGGGCAGGCCGGGCTGAACGGCTCGCCGGCCGAGGCGCAGTGGGCGGCGATGAGCGACGAGGAACTGAAGAAGGCGGTGGCGATCGCCACCCCGGACCGGATCTTCCAGCTCGAGGCGGCCCTTCGGCGCGGGGTCTCGATCGAGGAGCTGTACGAGATCACGGCGGTCGATCCGTGGTTCCTCGACCAGATGGCCGTGATCGTCGACGAACGACGGGCGCTGGAGGGCGGTTCGGTCGGTTCGATGACGAGGGCCTCGTGGCGGCGGGCCAAACAGCTCGGATTCAGCGACGCCCAGCTGGCCCATCTCCTCGACTCCGCCGAGGCAACGGTTCGAGCGGCCCGGATCGCCGCCGGTGTCGTGCCCACGTTCAAGACCGTCGACACCTGTTCCGCCGAGTTCGAGGCCCACACTCCGTATCACTACGGCACCTACGAGGACGAGAACGAGGTGGTGCCGTCCGACCGGCCGAAGATCATGATCCTCGGCTCGGGGCCGAACCGGATCGGACAGGGCATCGAGTTCGACTACTGCTGTGTCCACGCCAGCTTTGCACTGCGTGACGCCGGCTACGAGACCATCATGGTCAACTGCAACCCGGAGACCGTGTCGACCGACTACGACACCTCTGACCGGCTCTACTTCGAGCCGGTCACGCACGAGGACGTGCTGAACATCATCGAGGTCGAGCAGGCCTCGGGCGGCGAGTTGGTGGGAATAATCGTCTCGCTCGGTGGCCAGACGCCCCTGAAACTCGCCGACCGGTTACCGCCCGAACTCGTGCTCGGCACCGCCCCGAGTTCGATCGACGCGGCCGAGGATCGCGACCGGTGGGCCGAGTTGTGCGATCGGATCGGGGTACCCCAGCCCCCGGGGGGCACGGCGACGTCGATCGAGGAAGCGCTGTCGGTCGCCGCCGACGTCGGGTATCCGGCGCTCGTCCGGCCGAGCTACGTGCTCGGCGGCCGGGCCATGGAACTGGTCTACACCGATGATGAGCTGACCCGGGCCATGGCGGCCATGGCCGACACCGGCAGCCTCGGCCGGGAGGGCGGCCTGTCGGCCGAACGTCCGGTCTTGATCGACCGTTTCCTGGAGAGCGCCATCGAGGTCGACGTCGACGCCGTCCGTGACGGTACCGGTGAGGTGTTGATCGGCGGGGTGATGGAACACGTGGAGGAGGCCGGTGTCCACTCCGGTGACTCGGCCTGTGTCCTGCCTCCTCGCTCGCTGGCACCCGAGACCGTCGACCGGCTGGGTGACTACGCCGCCCGAATTGCCGCCGAACTCGACGTGCGGGGCCTGCTCAACGTGCAGTTCGCCGTGCGCAACGGAGACGTGTTCGTCATCGAGGCCAATCCCCGGGCCTCGCGCACGGTGCCGTTCGTGGCCAAAGCCACCGGTCGACCGCTGGCCAAGATCGCGTCCCGGGTCATGACCGGTTCGACCCTGGCCGAACTCCGGGCCGAGGGTCTGCTTTCCGACGACGTCAATCGCCGCTACTGGGCGGTGAAGGAGGCGGTGTTGCCGTTCAACCGTTTCCCCGAGTCCGACGCTCTTCTCGGGCCGGAGATGCGTTCCACGGGCGAGGTGATGGGTATCGACGTGTCGCCCGGCCTGGCCTTCATCAAGAGCCAGCTCGCCGCCGGCACGAACCTGCCGAGAACCGACGAGGCCTGCGTGTTCCTCTCGCTGGCCGATCGCGACAAGGACGAAGGGCTGATCGTGGCCCGCCGTCTGCACGAACTCGGTCATTGCCTGGTGGCCACCGCCGGGACGGCCGCTCACCTCGAGAAGGCTGGTCTGGCCGTCGAGCAGGTGGTCGCCCGACTCGATCAGGGTGAGGTGACCGCCCTGGATCTCATCCAACAGAATCGGATCTCGCTGGTCATCAACACACCGAGGGGTCGCGGTCCAAGAGCCGACGGTGCCTACATCCGACGTGCCGCCGGCCAGCACGGTATCCCGCTGGTGACGACGGTGGCGGCGGCGCTTGCGGCGACCCGGGGGATGGTGGATCTGGCCGACCATCCGCTGGAGGTTCGGCCGCTGCAGGCCATCCATGCGAAAGGCGGGGTGGCCGGGTGAGCGTTTTTCGCCAGCTGTCTTCGATTCCCCGGGATGACGCGCCGTGATCGACCTGACGACGACCGTCGGGTCGGTGGAACTCGCCAATCCCATCATGACCGCGGCGGGCACGGCCGGGCATGGCGCCGAACTCGGCGCCTACTGCGATCTGTCGACGCTCGGTGCGGTGGTGGTCAAGTCCCTCGCCCCGTTCGCCTGGGCCGGAAACCCGCCGCTGCGGGTGCATGCCACGACCGGAGGCATGATCAACTCGGTGGGGCTCCAGGGCCCCGGTGTCGAGGCTTGGTTGGCTCACGAGCTGCCGGAGCTGATCGGCACGGGTGCCGACGTGGTGGCGTCGATCTGGGGCCGGAGTGTCGACGACTACCGCAAGGCCGCGGAGCTGCTGGCCGACGCCCCGTCGGAGGTGGTGGCCGTCGAGGTGAACATCTCCTGTCCCAACACCGAAGCCGGCAACGAGATGTTCGCCCACTCCTCGGCCATGACCGCGGAGGTCCTGGCCGCCACCGAGGGATGCGGGCGCCCTCGTTGGGCGAAGCTGAGTCCCAACGTCGGACTCGTCGGCCTACCGGACATCGCGCGGGCCGCCCGCGACGGGGGAGCGGAGGCGGTCACGCTCGTCAACACCTTCTTCGGGCTCGTGATCGACCCGGTGACCGGGGAACCGGTCCTCGGCGGCGGCGGTGGCGGTGTCTCCGGGCCGGCCATCAAACCCCTTGCGGTCCGCGCCGTTGCCGATGTGCGATCGGCCTGCCCCGACCTGCCGATCGTCGGTGTCGGCGGGATCGCCAAGGTCGCCGATGTGATCGAATACACCCGAGTCGGAGCAAACGCGGTTCAGATCGGCACCGCATCGTTCGCTGATCCGGGAACCGTCGGCCGATTGGTCACCGATCTGGCCGACTGGTGTGCTAAGCAGAGGGTAGAGAGATTCCGTGACCTGATCGGCACGGCCAAGCTCTGACATCGAAATCCAGGAGAACACGTCGTGACAGAAACCACCGAGCAGCCGACCGAGGGGCTGTCCCCGGAGCTGAGGGCCCACATGGCCCTCGCCCTCGATGTCGACGATCTTGTCGAGGCCGTTCGACTTGCCCGGCAGCTGTCGCCGTGGTTCGGCGTTGCCAAGGTCGGTTTGGAGCTTTACACGGCTGCAGGCCCCGACGCCATCGGCACGATGCTCGACAACGGCTTCGAGGTCTTTCTCGACCTCAAGCTGCATGATATTCCCACGACGGTGGGCAAGGCTGCCGGGGTGGCCGGAGCGCTGGGTGTCAAGTATCTGACGATGCACGCCCACGGCGGAGAGGCCATGCTGAAATCAGGGGTCGAGGGTTTCCGAACCGGGGCCCGCAACGCGGATCTTCCCGATCCGGTGGCCGTGGCGGTGACGGTGCTCACCAGCGATTCCGAGGCCCCGGCGCACATCATGCCGAACCGTCTACGGCTGGCCGTCGAGGCCGGCTGTGGGGGCATCGTCTGCTCGGGCGCCAACCTCCGGGAGGCCCGTGAACTGTCGCCCCGAACCCTGCGGGTTGTTCCCGGAATCCGAGGCGAGGGGACCGACAACCACGACCAGCCGTACCCGCTCACACCCCAGCGGGCCCTCGACGAGGGCGCCGGTCTGCTGGTGGTCGGACGGGCGGTGACACTGGCCGAGAATCCGGCGGCCGCGGCCGCAGAACTGTTCTCCGGCCTCAACGCCAAGGGTGTTTGAGACGACGATCCGTGATTGACGCTAGCCTGGACACCCCGGTCCCTCCGTTCGCCCATCGATCAAACGACTTCGGCCCATGAGCACTCCTCCCAAACTGACCGACGAGCAGCGCCGCGCCGCCCTCAAGAAGGCCGCTGAGGCGCGCCGAGTTCGGTCCGAGGTCAAGAAGGATCTGAAGATGGGCACGCTGACCCTTGAACAATTGCTCTGTCGTGCCGATGCGGAACCCATGGTGGCGAAGATCAAGGCCCTGGCCGCCCTGGAGTCCCTGCCCGGTGTCGGGAAGGTGACGGCCCGCCGCACGATGGAGCGTCTGGGTATCGCCGAGTCCCGCCGGTTGTCCGGCCTCGGACCGCAACAGCGAAAGGCGCTCCTGGAGGCATTCTCGTGACCGGCTCACCGACGAACTCCGAACCCCTGCTGATCGTGGTCTCGGGCCCGGGAGGCGTCGGCAAGAGCACCGTGGTGAAGGCGCTCGTCGAGAAGTACCCGGAGTTGTGGCTGAGCCGATCCTGGACGACCAGGGAACGGCGCCCGTCGGAATCCCCGGAAGCCTACGAGTTCGTCACGGTCGAGGAGTTCGAGAAGCGGATGGCCGACGACGGGTTTCTCGAGTACGCCGAGTTCCTCGGCAACTACTACGGGACACCGACCCTGGAGGGCACCGACGGCCGGGACGTCATCCTCGAGATCGATGTCCAGGGTGCGCGCCAGGTCATCGAGCGCGAGCCTGATGCCGTGCTGATCTTCCTCCAGGCTCCGTCGGAAAGCGAGCAGCAGGCTCGTCTGCGTCGACGCGGTGATCCGGAGGAAAAAGTCGCCCAGCGGGTCCGGAAAGCCGCACAGGAGGCCGATGCCGGCCGGGAGCTCGGTGCCCAGATCATTACCAACTTCGACATCGGCGAGACCGTCGAGTTGATGTGGGCGGTCATCGAGAAGGCTCGGGCCGCAACCGGCCGAACCGGTCTCTGACCCCCTCGACGGGTCCGATCGCCCGCTAACCGGACGGTTGAACCCTATACTTGCATGTTGCCCTTTTGGCGCCTTCTGGAGGTAGTTCACGATATGGCCGATACCTACGACACCATGATGAGTCCCCAGGTCGAGGAACTCATGGATCGCACCGACTCCAAGTTCGGGCTGTGCACGGTGGCCGCCACGCGTGCCCGCCAGATCAACGCCTATTTCGGTCAGTTGGGTGAGGGACTCGGCGCCATGGTCCCGCCCCAGGTCACGTCCGTCGCCCGGAAGCCGCTGTCGATCGCCTTCGAGGAGATCGCCGCCGACAAGATCGTGCCGGTCAAGCCGGATCTGTCCGAAACCGACGGAGCTGCGTAGCAGGCCATGGTACTCCAGGGTCGTCGAATCGTCCTGGGGGTCACCGGCGGGATCGCCGCCTACAAGGCCATCGAGGTCTGCCGCCGACTGGTCAACGAAGGGGCCCATGTCATTCCGGTTCTGACCAACGCCGCCCACAACATGATCGGGCCGACCACACTCTCGGCGTTGGCCTCGGAGCCGGTCAAGACGTCGATGTTCTCCGACTCGGATCCGATTCCCCACACCCGACTGGGCCAGGATGCGGATCTCATCCTCGTGTGCCCGGCGACGGCGCGGATCATCTCCGACTACCGAACCGGTCGATCGGGCGATCTGCTGTCTGCCACACTGATCGCCACCATGGCGCCGGTGGTGATCTGTCCGGCCATGCACACCGAGATGTGGGAGCACCCGGCCGTTCAGGAGAACCTGGCCGTCCTGGTCGATCGGGGTGCCATCATTGTTCCCCCCGAGCAGGGTCGACTGGCCGGCGGCGACGTCGGAACCGGGCGACTGGCATCACCCGAGGTGGTCGTCGAGGCGGTCATCGCCACCCTCAGCGGGGTACAGGCCGCGACAGGCGGACCGCTGGCCGGCCGCCGGGTCGTCGTGTCGGCCGGAGGCACCCGGGAGGCCATCGATCCCGTTCGATTCATCGGCAATCGCTCCTCCGGTAAGCAGGGTCACGCCTTGGCCGCCGAGGCTGCGGCGCTCGGGGCCGATGTGGTCCTCGTGACCACATCCCAACTGCCGACCCCGCCGGGCGTGCGTCGGGTCGACGTCGAGTCGGCGGCGGAGATGCACGCCGCCATGGTGGCCGAGTCGGTGGGTGCCGACGTGATCATCATGTCGGCGGCGGTGGCCGATTTCCGACCTGCCGTCGTGGTCGACCGGAAGCTCAAGAAGGCCGATGGCGTACCCTCCGTCGAACTCGAACCGACGGTCGACATCCTGGCCGCTCTCGGTGAGCAGAAACCCCCAAGACAGGTGCTGGTTGGCTTTGCCGCCGAAACCGATGACTTGGAGGCCAACGCCACCGGTAAACTCAAGCGCAAAGGGGCGGACCTCCTGGTAGCCAACGACGTCTCCGCTCCGGGTGTCGGGTTCGCCCACGACACCAATGCGGTGACGATCTTCGGCTCGGACGGGTCGGCTCAGGTCGTACCGCTGTCCAGCAAAGATGCAATCGCTCGAGCCGTTCTTGCGGCTGTCATCGATCGATTGCCGAGTGAAAGCCAGAACCCGTGAACAACTTCACCTTCACCTCCGAGTCGGTAACCGAGGGCCATCCCGACAAGATGGCCGATCAGATCTCGGACGCCATTCTCGATGCCATGCTCGACGCCGATCCGCACAGCCGGGTGGCGTGCGAGACGCTGGTGACAACGGGTCTGGCCATCGTGGTCGGAGAAATCACCACGGAGGGCTACGTCGACATTCCCTCGGTCGTACGCCGGACCATCACCCGCATCGGTTATGACAAGGAGTCCTACGGCTTCGACGGCAACACCTGCGGTGTGATGGTCGCCATCGACGAGCAGTCGCCCGACATCGCCCAGGGAGTCGACAAATCGGAGGAGGTGCGTACCACCGGCGCCACCGGGGACGCCTACGACGAACAGGGTGCCGGCGATCAGGGGATGATGTTCGGCTACGCCTGCGACGAAACCGATGTGTTGATGCCCCTGCCGATCCACCTCGCCCATCGCATGGCCGAACGGTTGGCCGACGTACGCCGGGCCGGAACCGTGCCCTATCTCCGGCCCGACGGAAAGACCCAGGTCACATTCGACTTCGAGGGTGGCCGTCCGGTCCGCCTCAAGACGGTACTCATCTCGACCCAGCACGACGACGGGATCAACCGCGACACGATGATCCGCCCGGACTTGATCGAGAACGTGATCCGTCCGGTCGTTCCCGACGAGTTCGCCGACGACGGCTACGAGGTTCTGATCAACCCGACCGGCCGTTTCGTGATCGGTGGACCCGTGGGTGACGCCGGCCTCACCGGTCGCAAGATCATCGTCGACACCTACGGGGGCGCGGCTCGCCACGGTGGCGGTGCGTTCTCCGGGAAGGATCCGTCGAAGGTCGACCGTTCCGCGGCCTATGCCACCCGCTGGGTGGCCAAGAACCTGGTGGCCGCCGGTGCGGCCGACCGGTGCGAGGTCCAGGTCGCCTACGCCATCGGTGTGGCGAGCCCGGTTTCGATCATGGTGGAGACGTTTGGCACCGAGAAGGTTGATCCCGACAAGATCTCCGAGGCCGTCCGTGAGGTCTTCGACCTCCGTCCGGGAGCCATTGTCGACGCCCTCGATCTGCGGCGGCCGATCTACAGTCAAACCGCCGCCTACGGCCACTTCGGCCGCGAAGCCGGTGACTCCTTCACCTGGGAGCGGACCGACAGGGCCGACGATCTCCGTTCGGTTCTCGGTCTGTAGGCCTTCCGTCATCGCCGGGCTCGGGAGGCGGTTCCGCCGCCCCGTTGCCGGCGGTGGCGTCGCCTGCGGGTGCGCCCGATGAGCACCGAGTCGGATCGCCTCTTCGATCCCGGTGCGTTCGATGTTTCCACGCCCGCAGCTCCGACACCGTCGACCGTGGAGCGCCGTGGTCCGGAGCCGGGCGACCGGATCATCCGCGTCCTACCGGACGTGTCGGGTCTCGAGCGGCAGTTCGACTACCTGTGCCCGGTCCGCTGGGCCGACGACCTCGCCGTCGGATCTCTGGTTCGGTTCGACCTGAATCGACGACGGGTGGCTGGTTGGGTCACCGAGGTCGACGTCACGCCAACCGACATCGACGTCGAGGATCTGGTGGCGATCACCAAGGTTTCGTCGGTCGGGCCCCCGGCAGACGTGGTGGATCTGGCCCGCTGGGCGGCCCGGCGGTGGCATGGCCGACTGGCCCCCGTTCTCCGCGCCGCATCACCACAGCGGATGGTCCGAGCCCGCCCGGGTTCTCGCACGAGCCGGCAACCGACCGGGCGGGACCGGCAGGATCGCAGCGGCGGCACCGAATCCGATGACTGGCTCGTGGCCGCCGCCGTGAGTCCCGAGACGGCCGACACCGTCACCTGTCTCGAGATCGGCCCCGACCACGACGTGTCCCCCATGCTCGAAGCATTGCTTACCCTCGGTGACTGCCTCGTCATCGTGCCCGATGTGCGCCGGGCCCACCGGCTGGCCGGCGGCCTGCGCCGCCGCGGGGTCAGGGTGCATCTGCAGCCCAATCAGTGGAGCGGCGGTTTCACCGGTGGCCTGGTGGTCGGCGCCCGCTCGGCCGTGTGGGCACCCGTGGCGGATCTGCGATCGGTCGTGGTGCTGGATGAGCACGACGAGTCGCTGCAGGCGGAGCGGGTTCCGACGTGGCACGCCCGGGAGGTGGCGATCGAACGGGCACGGCGTGCGGGCGCCCGCTGCCTGCTGGTCAGCCCGGTGCCGTCCCTGGCCGCCCGCCACCTCGCCGACCGGCTGATCCGCGCCCCTCGTTCGGTGCAGCGGCAGGGCTGGCCGATCACCGAGGTGGTCGATCGCCGCCGCGACGAGCTGGGATTTTCGAACCTGTTCAGCAGTCGCCTGGTCGAGGTCGTCCGATCGGCCGACACCGCGGTTCTCGTGCTCAACCGGAAGGGTCGGGCTCGGCTCCTCGCCTGTCGGTCGTGTGGCGAGCTGGTGCGGACCGAGGACGGTCGCCATGTGATGATCGAGGACGAGGGCGGTCTGGTCGCACCGGCGACCGGGGAGCGTCGACCGTTGGTCTGTGCGTCATGCGCCGGGACGGCGCTGAAGCGCTTGCAGCTCGGCGTCGGGCGGGCCGCCGAACAGCTGTCCCGGCTCCTCGGTCGTCCCGTCACCGAGGTGACCGGCGCCGGCGGCGTGCTCGGTGGTCGAGCCGCCGGTGTCATCCTCGGAACCGAGGCGGCGTTGCACGCCGTCGACCGTTGCGACATGGTCGGGTTTCTCGACTTCGATCAGGAGCTGCTGGCGCCCCGCTACCGGGCCGGTGAGCAGGCGCTGGCGCTGACGGCCCTCGCCGCCCGATTGGTCGGAGGGCGCGCCGACGGTGGCCGCATCGTCATCCAGACCCGCGTGCCGGACCACCGGGTCATCAAGGCGGTCGTGGCCGGCGATCCGGAGCGGTTCGCCGAGGCCGAGGCCGTTCAGCGGGCCGAACTCGGCTTTCCGCCCTACGGTGCCCTGGCGGAGGTCAGCGGGGCCGGTGCGCCGACCTACGCCGAAGCACTGGTTGCGGTGACCGACGCCGATCCGGACCGCTGGGCCGCTGTTCGGCTGCTCGGCCCGCGTCATGACGATCGCTATCTGATCTCCGTTCCCGCCACCGGCGATGAGGACCCGTCGGTCGCGCTTGCGGAGCTGCTGGCGTTGATTCCCCGGCCCAAACAGCGGGTTCGGGTTGCGGTCGACCCACCCCGGGTCTGAGACCACGGCTCCGAAGGGGTGCCCTGGAGGTCGGTTTTCCGCACCCGTAGACCGGGTCAGTCGTCGGTGGTCGACCAGCCCTGACGGGTGACCTCGTAGAGGCCGCCGGTGACGCTGTGGGCCACGTTCAGCGAACCGACCTTGCCCCGCTGGGGGAGGAAGCCGACATGATCCACGCCGGCCAGAACCGAACGGTGGACCCCTCGCTCCTCGTGGCCGACGACCAGGCAGTCGTCGCCGGCCAACGGCAGCTCCCACAGCGGACGGGCGGCTCCGGTCAGCTCGAGCGCCACGACCGTCATCCCCAGGGATCGGGCGGCCGTCACCGCCGCCGGGCCGTCGGGCACCTCCTCGGTGGCGACCAGGCGTTCGCACCCGAGCGCGGTCTTGGCAACCTTCGGGTGGCTGGGGGAGACGGTCGGCGGCACGAGCCAGATCCGATCCACCCGGTAGGCGGCGGCCGACCGCATGATGGCTCCCATGTTGTAGGGATTCTGCACGCCGTCGAGGATCAAGCCGAGGTTCTGACCGCTCCGGCGACGCCAGTCGCGGTGGAGCCGTTTGAGATCGGTGGGGGAGAGGGGAGTTGCCGGGCCGTTCATGGAGGATCGAACCCCTTCACGCCGAGGATCCGTGGCCGGTCTCCGGCCCGTCGCCGGAACCCGGTGCGCCGCCGGCTCGGGCCGACACGTCGAGGAGTCGATAGGCCGACTGGGATCGTCGGCGCACGGTCGCCCAGCCGGACCGTGCGAGCCAGCGATGCAGGCTGTCGGATCCGAGGTGTTTCTGGACGACCAGGTGGGCGGTGCCGTGCGGGCCCAGACGGTCGAGCCATCGGGTCAACAACCCGTGCAGGGCTGCCTTTCCGATGCGTATCGGCGGATTCGACCAGACCCGGTCCACGAGGAGATCGGGCGGGAACTCGTCCGGCCCCACCACCGTGACGTTCTCGAGCCCGCTGGCCCTCGCGTTGGCCCGGCACAGGGAACGGGCCCGCTCGTTGACGTCGACCGCCCAGATCCGGGCCTGAGGATTACGGTGGGCGAGCACCAGGGCGATCGGCCCGTACCCGCAACCGACATCGACGAGTTCGGTGTCGCCGTCCGTGGGGTCGGGACCGTGCAGCAGCAGGAGTTTCGTGCCGGGATCGATGTCGTCGCGGGCGAACACCCCTCGATCGGTTGTCAGCGTGAGGCTGACGTCGGGAAGGTCGAGCCGGACCGTGCCCGGTTCGGAGGCGGTGTCGGGTTGCTCGGTGAAGTAGTGGCCGGACGGCTCGGAAGCGGCCGAGGGAGGAGAGGAGGACGGAGACATTCGCTGCCACCCTAATGCGGGCCGCACGTGTGTTGCGCCCCCGGTGGTCGGATGGACGGCGGGTTCTCCGACATGTTCCGAGCGGCATCCGAAGGAACCTGTCGGAGCCGACGGCCGATCGACACGTCGAGGGCGTCAACCGTGTGATCTCCCGAAACTTGCGGACATTCGCGAGTTCACGCCCCCGGGAGATCTAGCCTGAACGACATGAACACCCCGTTTTCGGTACGAATCTTCGGAGATCCCGTGCTCCGTGCCGTGGCCTCCGAGGTCACCGATATCGACGGCCGCCT
>JBFHME010000050.1:0-21018 GCA_041594435.1 Acidimicrobiales bacterium | reverse complement strand
TTCCAAGCGTGCCGATTCGGCCGCTCTCGCACTCCTCCTGTTGTGACCTCGGCCCCCGATGAACCTCCCGGGAGAAGCCACCGGAACCGAAGCAAGACTCGGTAGGATAGCGAACGCCGACAGGTCTTCGGCGGGTCGTTACCGAACCTCCGCCGAAACCCAAGTCGAGACGTATCTGTTCTGGCAGGTGACGGTCGGGTCCTGTGCAACCGTGGCCCGTGAACCGAGTCAGGGCCGGAAGGCAGCAGCTCTCAGCGGAACCCATGGTGTGCCGCAGATCGCCTGGCCGTCACTTGCGAGAACAGATGCCCCGGCCGCCGGGAAGGGCCGGGTCGATCGCCTGTCGGGAGGACCGGGACGGAGCCCCCGTCAGCGGGCGCGGTAGAAGTTCTGGGTGGCGAAGTCCTTGCCGCCGTCGGTGCGCACATGCCCGACACCGATTTGGGTGAAGGCCCCCGACATCATGTTGCAGTAGTGACCGTCGGACTCCCGCCAGCCACGGAAGAACAGCTGCGCCACCTCGGACGGTTCATAGCCGACCGCCCACGCCACGTTCTCGCCGCGGGCGGCCCAGTCGATTCCCAGCTCGCCGTAGATGACGTCCTGGGACTCACCGGTGCGATGCGACATCGCGTCGGCATCGGCCATGCGCTGCGACCAATCGCGCGACATCCGGACGGACACGGGCTGACTCGAGTTCAGCCGGCGAACCGCTCTGGGGTGGCCGGTCTCAGGATCGATCTCGATCGTGTCGTCATCGTTCACACAATCGGGCATCGCTCCCACTCGTCGTTGCGGGCCCGCCGGATTCGACCGCAGCTCGTTGGTCAGCCGGATGATCTCGCTCTCGACGTCGCTCAGCCCGACCCGGACGGCGGTGTTCGACGAGCCCGCCTCCGCCTCCGACGACGAGGACGAGGACGAGGACGAGGGCGACGTTGCCGTCGTCGACGGGTCCTCGCCGCCCGAGGCGTCCGTGTCGGCGGACGACGACGTGGAGCCGTCTCCTGCCGTCGACGAGGACGAGGTGGAGGTCGTCGTCGACGAGTCGACACCATCGGCCGTCGACGAGATCGTCTCGGCAGGAGCGGCGACCGTGGTCGACGACGACGTGGTGACGGCCGAACCGGCCGTCGTGCTCGCCACCATCGAATCCGGCGTCGCCCCAACGCCGCTGTCGGACCCTTCGCTCGGTGCGGCCAGCACCGTCACCTCGATGCCGTCAACCGAGCCGGCCGCCACGTCGGACGCATCGCCATCGGTCAGCAGGCGCACGCCCACGACCAGACCCAGGACGGCGCCGGCAAACGCCAGCCACCCCAGGATCGCCCGCTCGGTTCTCCGGCTCATCGGCCGTCGGCCACGTTCTTCGACATACCGCTCTCATCCAGCGACACGCCCGCCGAACACCGCCGGCTCCGTGGGCGCCTCAACCCCAATGCTCTTCCCCGGGTCGGCCGTCGGTGGTTGGGACCAGGCTGAACCCGCCCACCATTTCTACCAGACCGGCGGCCGCCTCCGTGTCAACGTGACGGAATCCATCGGGCCGAATCCACCCGATAGGCTCGGACTCGTGGCCTATCAGTCCCTCTATCGACGCTACCGATCGCAACGGTTCTCGGAGCTGCGCGGACAGTCGCACGTGACAACCGCGCTGAAGTCGGCGGTGGCCAACGATCGGGTCGGTCACGCCTACCTGTTCAGCGGTCCACGGGGTACGGGCAAGACCTCCACGGCCCGCATCCTGGCCAAGGCGCTGAACTGCGCAAACCTCGGGGACGACGGCGAACCGTGCTGTGAATGCGAGAGCTGCCTGTCCATCGAGCAGGGCCGCTCGTTCGACGTTCACGAGCTCGACGCCGCCTCCAACAACAAGGTCGACGACATTCGCGACCTCATCTCCCGGGTGAACCTCGGGTCGCCGGGCAACACCAAGGTCTACATCCTCGACGAGGTTCACATGCTGAGCGCCGGGGCGGAGAACGCCCTGCTCAAGACGCTCGAGGAACCGCCCGACCATGTCGTGTTCGTGCTGGCCACCACCGAACCCCACAAGGTCGTCCCGACGATCCGGAGCCGGACCCAGCCCTTCGAGTTCCATCTCCTCCCGGCCGACGAACTGGAGGAACACGTTCGCTGGGTCATCGCCGATGCCGGGCTCGACATCGCCGCCGACAAGATCGACGAAGCCGTCGACTACGTGCTGCGTCAGGGAGGCGGCTCGGCCCGCGACACGCTGTCCGCGCTCGACCTCGTGGCCGCGGCCGGGGGTATTCCCGCCGGGTCCGACATCGGGCTGGTGCTCGTCACCGCCATCGGCGACGGTGACCCGCAGGCGGCGGTGGCCGGACTCCAGGCCGGCCTGGGCAACGGCCAGGAACCCCGGGTCATCGGCGAGGCGATGGTCGAGGTCCTGCGAGGCGCCTTCCTGGCGGCGATGGGGGCGTCCCTCGACCACCTCAACGACACCGCTCAGACCCGGGCCCGCGCCCTCGGATCCAAACTCGGCCCGGCCACGCTCACCCGGTCGCTCGAGTCGATCGGCACCGCCCTTGTCGACATGCGCCAGGCCCCGGATCCCCGCGTGCCGCTCGAGGTCACCCTGCTGCGTCTCTGCCGGGAGCAGCGGGCGTCGGCCGAAGCCGGTGCCGTGACAGCCGGAGCCGCCGGAGACGGGGCCGGGAACGATGCCGGTGGCGGCGGCACCGGCGATGCCACCAAGGCGCTGGTCAGCGACCTGGTCAACCGCATCTCGATCCTCGAACAGCAGGTCAGCACCCTGCAGGAACAACTGGCCAACGGCGGCGCACCGCCCACACCGGGAGCGCAGACCCCTCCATCGGCCACGGCCGGTCCCGCTGCCGAGTCGGGATCGACGGCAGCAACACCAACGGGCAAATCGGGCGCCGAGGCCGACGGGCCCGCGGCAGCGGCCCGCGACCGCCTCGCCGGGTCGACGTCGGCCAAAGCACCCCGATCACCTCGATCCAAGCGTTCCGACGCCGGCCAAGCGGCACCGGTCGAACCGGAACAACAGCCCGAATCCGCCGCCGAACCTCCGGCCGAGCAGCCGCTGTCGGCCGAGGCCGCGGCCGCCCCCACCGGCGGGGCCCCGGGGCGCACCATCACCGCCGGCGAGATGACGGCGGCCTTCGAAACCCAGCTCGACGAGGTGAGCCAGCGGGCCCGTGTGCGCTTCCAGGTCGGGACCGTGTCGGCGGTGAACGGTTCAACAGTGGTCATCGCCGTGCCCAACACGCACTACGTCAGCCGCTGCCAGGACGTGAAGTCCGAAATCGAGCAGGCGCTGTCCCGCCACTTCAACCAGCCCCTGACGGTCGATGTGGTCGTCGACGCGTCGACCCCGACCCGGTCGATGGATCCCGCCAAGCTGGAGTCACCCCGAGCCCGGCCAACAGATGATTCACTGGACGACGTCGGCCCGGTCGAGGATCTGGTCGACGCCAACGATCAATCGACCGACGGTGTCGACCGGTTGACCAAAGCCTTCCCCGGTTCGAAGATCATCGAACCAAAACCCGAGTAGGAGATCCCGTGTCCGATTCCGAAATGAACCAAGAACCTCCTTTGGGCGATCTGGCAGGAGCCTTCGGCGGCGGCGGACTCGACTTCGGCGCCATCCTGGAGCAGGCCCAGGCCATGCAACAGCAGATGCAGGCCGCACAGGAGTCCAAGGCCGCCGAGGTCGTCACCGGATCGGCCGGCGGCGGCATGGTCACGATCGAGATGACCGGCGACGGCGAGTATCGCAACGTCACCATCGCCCCCGATGCCGTCGACCCCGACGACGTGGAATTGCTGGAGGAGCTGGTGCTGGCCGCACTACGGGACGCCGGCGCCAAGATCGCCGAGCTGCAGGAGTCGGTCATGGAAGACATCGGTCTCCCGGACATCGGAGGCCTCGGCGGCCTCCTCGGCTGAATCGACCACGACCCTGTGAGCATCTACGCCCGGCCGGTCGAGATCCTGATCGACGAGCTCGGTCGCCTTCCCGGCATCGGACCCAAATCGGCCCAACGAATCGCCTTCCACCTGTTGAAGGTCGACAAGGTCGACGCCAATCGCCTGGCCGACGCCATCATCTCACTCAAGGAACACGTGACGTTCTGCGAACGCTGCTTCAACGTGGCCGAGGGACCCGAGTGCGCGATTTGCACGAACCCGAACCGCAATCCGCATGTGTTGTGCGTGGTCGAGGAGCCGAAGGACATCGCCGCCATCGAGAAGACCGGCGCATTCGACGGGCTCTACCATGTGCTGTTGGGGGCGATCAACCCCCTCGAGGGAGTCGGTCCCGAGAGCCTCAAAGTGCGGGAGTTGGCGCTGCGGGTGGCCAGTGAGGACATCAACGAGGTGATCCTGTGCACCAACCCGAACCTGGAGGGGGAGACCACGGCGAGTTTCATCGCCAACAAGGTCCTGGCTCCGTTCGCGGACGTGGTGGTCACCAGACTTGCGTCGGGCCTGCCGGTGGGCGGCGACCTCGAATACGCCGACGAGTTGACCCTGGGACGGGCCTTGGCCGGACGCCAGGGCATCGACAAACCCGAATCGTTCTGACCCGCCCGCCGTCGTTCCGGGGCCATCAGGTGGTGCTGGTCCGTTACCGCCGTCGACTGTCGCCGTTTTTTGGGGCACAGATTACGGATCCATGACGGAAGCGTGACCTCGGCTGAGGTGCCGGAGAACGGCGATCCCGATCCCGAATCGCCGGCAAACCGATCCGTTTGACACCATCGTTCGGTGGCAGCGATCGTTCGACGCGGTATTGCCTCGATCAGCGGCTGGAATGATGTCGCCGCAGGACTGTGTCCGGACGCGACGGCCGGGCCGGCGGGGAGAGGGTGCACCGACCCGGACGCTGCTTCGCTACGACGCCCCAGTGACCGTGGCGCGGGCGGTATGGGTAAACCGGCCACTGAGACGTCGTAACGATGTTTCCTTTACGTTACAACAATTGACAGTACCGTGACAAGGAGTTTTCCGCTTTTTCTCCGGAAATCTCGACTCAGACCGTCCGCACGACCAACGCATCACCCTGTCCACCGCCACCACACAGGGCCGCAGCACCGACTCCGCCTCCCCGACGCTTCAGCTCGTGAAGCAGGGTCAGCGCAAGGCGGTTGCCGGACGCTCCGATCGGGTGGCCGAGTGCGATGGCGCCGCCGTTGACGTTGACCACCGACTCGTCGATTCCGAGATCGTCCATGCTGGCCAACGCCACGGCGGCAAAAGCCTCGTTGAGCTCGAACAGGTCGATGTCGGAAACGCTCATGCCGGTCCCCTCCAGCGCGTCGAAGATCGCCCGGGACGGTTGGGTCAACAACGACGGATCGGGGCCGGCCACCTGTCCGTAGGCCACCACTTCGCCGAGCGGGCTGAGACCGAGCTCGTCGACTTTCGCTTTGCTCATCACGATCATGGCCGAGGCCCCATCGGAAATCTGCGAGGCGTTGCCGGCGGTGATGTTGCCGGATTTGTCGAACGCCGGACGGAGTCCGGCGAGGCTTTCGGCCGTGGTTCCGGGCCGGACACCCTCATCGGCGTCGACCACCGTGGGGTCACCCCGACGCTGGGGAATCTCGAGCGAGATCATCTCGTCGTCGAAACGGCCTTCCTTGTGGGCGGTTGCCGCCCGCTCGTGCGACAGTGCGGCCAGCTCGTCCTGCGGTTCGCGGGCCAGTCCGGCGGACGCCGCGTATTTCTCGGTGCCCGCCCCCATGGCGCAGGCGTCGAAGGCGCAGAACAGACCGTCGTACATCATCGAGTCGACGACCGTCTTGTCACCGGCCCGGTAGCCGGCCCGAGCGCCCGGCAACAGGTAGGGGGTGTTGGTCATCGACTCCATGCCACCGGCCACGACGATGTCGGCCATCCCGGCCTTGATCAACATGTCGGCCAGGTGGATGGCGTTGAGTCCGGACAGACAGACCTTGTTGATCGTGGTCGACGGAACGCTCATCGGGATCCCGGCGTTCACCGCGGCCTGGCGGGCGGTGATCTGGCCGGCTCCGGCTTGAAGCACGTGACCCATGTAGACGTAGTCGACCTGGTCGGGAGCGACCCCGGCCTTGTCGAGTGCGGCGGCGATCGCCTTCCCACCCAACTCCATGGCGCTCATGCTCTGCAAGCCGCCGGACAGCTTTCCTATCGGGGTGCGGGCGCCGGCGACGATGTACGAGTTGCTCATTGTTTCCTCCGATTAGGGACGCCACGGTGCGGGACGTGGGCTGCAAACACAGCTGCGTCACCAACTCGACCAACCGGGCGGACTTCCATCTTGCCCCAACCATGCCACGAAGCCCCAACCGACGCCAGGAGGTTGGGCGTCGTTCTCAGGATTCGCTGGAGCGGGCGCTCTCGACGGCCCGCTGCATGGCCTCGCGCACGAGGCGGGACAGGGCGTCCTCGTTCTGCAACTCGATCTCCGGCTCCGCCAAGACCTCATCCACTTCGGGAACCGAGTCTTCGATCTCGGTGGTCTCCCGAGCGGCGTCGCCAATCACGTGGGGTTCGGCGTCGAGATCGATGATCGTCTCCTCGGTGATCGTTTCACCGTTGTCGTCGGCCAGAGCCCGAGCCTCCTCCAGCGCCCTGGCTTCCGACGCCTTGGCCAGAACCTGCTGACGGGCCTCGTCGAGCACCTGGTCGGGCGTGCCCTCCCCGAGCTCCTGCACCGGCTCGGAGTCGAGCCGGGAGATGGCCGAGTTGAGTTCGCTCTGGGCGGCGATGATCCGCTCGCGGGAGGCCTGTTCGGTGATCCGGAGCCGGGCGATCCGGCGCTCGGCCTGATCGATGTGGGCCCGGACCTTCTCCCGGATCTTCTCCTCGGCCTCGAGCCGGATGAACTCGCTCTGAGCCTGCGCCTGCTGGAGCAGATCGGCGACCTGGGCCCGGGCTTCGCTGATCTGCGCAAGGGCCTTGTCGCGCTCGCGCTCGGCCTCCTCGGCGTTCTTGTAGACCTCGCCCTGGCGGGCCGCCACGTAGTCGTCGGCCTCCTTGTGCTTGAGCATCACGTAGGCGTCGGCCTCGGTCGACTTGATGGCGTAGTAGTCGTCACCCTCGGCCCGTCGAGAGTCGACATAGCTGTCGGCGTCGCGGCGTCGGGACTCGTTTTCGGCCTCGGCGTCCAGCCGTAGCTTCTCGGCGTCGGACTCGCCGGCGGCACGAATGCGATCGGCCTCGGCGGCCGCCTCGGTCTGGATGCGCTCGGCCTCGATGTTGGCCTCGGCCAACGCCTCCTCGGCCAGCCGCCGGTGCTCGGCCAGAATCTGCTCGGCCTCTTCACGTAGCCTTTCCGACTCGCTCCGGGCGTCGGCCAGTTGCTGCTCGACATCGGCTTTCGTGGTCTCGAGCAGGCGGTCGACCTCCTCTTCGACGGCTTGACGGTGTTCGGCGGCCTCCCGCTCCACCGTCTCCTTGTAGTCGGCGGCCTGGTTCGATGCGTTCTGCCGGATCTGCTCGGCCTCCTGCCGACCTTCCTCCCGCAGCTTGAACGCCTCGGCCTCGGCCGAGTTCCACATCTCGTCGGCTCGGGCCTTCGAATCGGCGAGGATGTTGTTGGCCCGGAGGCGGAGTTCGTTGGCCTCGGCCTCGGCCGCCTCGACCATGCTCTCGGCATCGGCCTTGGCAGTCGATTGAAGACGTTCGGCCTCCTCGCTCGCGGCCAGGCGAAGGGACTCGGCCTCGTTGGTGGCGGTCGACACCAACTCCTCGGCCTCGGCCTGGGCGTCGGTGAGCATCGCCTCGGATTCGAGACGGGATTCGACCTTGAGGGAGTCGGCCGCGGCCTTGGCCTCGCCGAGAACCGCGTCGGCTTCGGCCCGCGATGATTCCAGCAAGGTCTGAGCCTCGGTGGTCATCGACTCGGCGTCGTTTCTGGCGCGGCTCAGCAGCTCGTCGGCCTTGGCCTCGGCCGCCGTGCGAATCTCGGCTCCGGACTCCTGGGCGAGGCGCAGCATCTGAGCCACCCGGTCGCCCAGGGCACCGAACTGGTCGACGTCGTCGGCCACGTCCGGAACGCTGGCTGCCTGAGCCTCCGCCTCGGCAGCGCGGCGATTCGCTTCGATCAGCTCGTTCTGGAGATCGCGAACGACCCGTCCAACCTGTTGGAGGTAGTTCCGAACGGCGCTCGGCTCATAGCCCTTGCGTGCTCGTTCGAAATCCTGAACCTCGATGTCTTCTGGCGTCATTCCCACCAAATCTCCTAGTTTTCCGCGCGCGCCTAGGTTCCTGAAATCCCGAATCGGGTTCCAACCACCCGTCTCCAAGTTTGGAAATCTCCACTCCTCTTGGCAAGAGGCATTCCCCACACTAGCGAATCCGGGTCCAATGCACTAGACATTGGGTGACTCCGTGGAGGGGTGAAAATCGGTAGCCAACGGGTGGCTCGCGAGCCGGCCCCGACCGGGCGCTTCGGACCCGCACCATGCCCGCCGACGATCGGGGCCATCACAACCAGCGGTTGACACCGAAAATTTGAGCACCCGCTTTAACACGAGAGGTTACCGACTGGTACGTTCTCGTCGCATGAAGCACATCCTTGACGCCATCAGCTCCGGTGCCAGCGGCGAGGACATCGCTGCTCTGGAGATTCCCGAGTCGTACCGTGCCGCCTACGTCCGCCGCGATGAGGTCGACCTGTTCGACGGCATCGCGTCGGCCGACAAGGATCCGCGTAAGTCGGTTCACGTCGACGAGGTACCGACACCCGAGCTGGGCCCCTTCGAGGCCTACGTGGCCGTGATGGCCAGCTCCATCAACTTCAACACCGTCTGGACCTCGATCTTCGAGCCGCTGCCCACGTTCGGCTTCCTCGATCGACTGGGCCGGGAGAGCAGTCTGGGAGCCCGCCATGCGCTCGACCATCACGTGATCGGCTCCGACGCCTCCGGCGTTGTGCTCAGGGTCGGTTCGTCGGTCCGGAACTTCAAACCGGGCGATCATGTCACCATCCACTGCAACCACGTCGACGACCAGGATCCGTCGGCTCACAACGACTCGATGAAAGCCGCCAACCAGCGCATCTGGGGGTTCGAGACCAACTTCGGTGGTCTCGCCGATCTCACCGTGGTTCGGGCCAATCAGCTGATGCCGAAGCCGTCGCATCTCACCTGGGAGGAGGCTGCCGTCAACGCCCTGTGTGCATCGACCAGCTACCGGATGCTCGTGTCCAACAACGCCTCGTCGATGAAGCAGGGCGAACGGGTTCTGATCTGGGGAGCAACCGGCGGTCTCGGTGGCTACGCCGTGCAGTTGGTGCTCAACGGCGGCGGGATCCCGATCGGTGTCGTCTCCAGTCCCGAGAAGGCCGAGTTGCTTCACGAAATGGGCTGTGAGGCGGTGATCGACCGAAAGGCCGAGGGCTACCGGTTCTGGTCCGACGACGGCGTCCAGGACGAATCGGAGTGGCGTCGCTTCGGCAAGAAGATCCGCGAGGTGGGCGGCGACGACCCCGAGATCGTGTTCGAGCACCCGGGCCGTCAGACCATGGGCGCCTCGGTGTTCGTGGCCAAGCGGGGCGGGCGGATCGTCACCTGTGCCGCCACCTCCGGCTACATGATCGAGTACGACAACCGTCATCTTTGGATGAAGCTGAAGCAGATCGTCTCCAGCCACTTTGCCAACTACTACGAGGCCTGGGAGATGAACCGGTTGATCGACTCGGGCGCCATCGTCCCGATCATGTCGCACGTCTATTCGCTCGACGACGTCGGTCTGGCCGCGTTGAAGGTCCACAAGAACCAGCACGAGGGCAAGCTCGCCGTGTTGTGTCTGTCGCCTCAGGAGGGGCTGGGTGTGACCGATCCCGAGAAGCGGGAGAAGGTGGGCGAGGATCGCCTGACGATGTTCCACCGTCACGCCCTGAAGAACGTCCCCGCCTCCTAGGCCGAGCCTCCCCCGACCCCGATCGGCACAGACTCCGCGGGCGGTAGTCTCAGGCCATGACCGACTCCCTCGAGTCCCGCCTGGCCGCCCGGGCCATCGAGTATGTGCGTGAACCGCCATCGGGTGACGACAAGGTCGTCGACTTCGCAACCCCTGACGAGCTGCTCGCCGCCTTCGAGCGTGTTCTACCCATCGGGTTCGACGACCGGATCCGTGGCGCATCCCCCGAGCAGCTGATGGCGGCCGTCGACCTCGTGGTGGGGCACTCGGTCCACACCAGCCACCCCCGCTTCCTGAATCAGAACTTCGCCGGGCCGGATCCGATCGCCGTGGCCGGTGACTGGCTGGCGGCCGCCCTCAACACCACCGCCGCGACGTTCGAGGCGGCGCCGGTGTTCACGCTGATGGAGAACGCACTCCTCCACAGGCTGGCCCGCCTCGCCGGTTATCCGGTGGACTCCGAGGAGCCGGTGCCGACCCTGCCGCCGGGCCTGTTCTGCCCGGGTGGTTCGACGGCCACGCTCTACGCCCTGCAACTGGCCCGCCATCGCCACCAACCCGATGTGGTCACCGCCGGGGCCGGACCCGATCGGTTGCAGGTGTTCGTGTCGACCGCCGGACACTACGCCGCCACCAAGTCGGCCGCTTTGCTCGGCCTCGGCACCGATGCGGTGGTGAAGGTGGCCGCCGACCCCGATGGGGCGATGCGCCCCGATGACTTGGCCGCCGCCGTCGCCCGGTCCGCCGCCGAGGGGGCCACACCCCTCGCCGTCATCGGTACCGCGGGAACGACGGTCACGTCCGCCTTCGACGACCTGAACCGCCTCGCCGACATCTGCGCCGAACACGGCCTCTGGCTCCACGTCGACGGCTGCTACGGAGGTTCCGCCCTGTTCTCCGATCGGCACCGCCACCGGCTCGCCGGGGTTGAGCGATCCGATTCGTTCGTGTGGAACCTACACAAGATGATGGGCGTCACCCAGCAGTGCACGGCACTGCTGGTGAAGGATCCGGCTCGCCTCGGGCCGTGTTTCGCCGGTCAGGCCGACTACCTCTTTCAACCCGACAAACTCCATGCCGACTACGACAGCGGCGACCGGACGTTCCAGTGCGCCCGCCGGGTCGACTCCCTCAAACTGTGGTTGACGTGGCGGGCGCGGGGCGACGACGGGTTCGCCGAGCGGGTCGATCACGCCGTGGCGTTGGCCGATTACACCCGGGCCGCGATCGCCTCATCCGGCGGCCGGTTCGCCCCGGCGGTGGCGGGTGACTTCACCAACGTCGTCTTCGCCTGGATCCCGCCCGACCTACGGCCGTTGACCCTGTCCGGCGGTGGCGTCGCCGCCCTCCGCGTCGAAACCAGGGATCGGCTCCATCGACTCCCCCCGGCCATCAAGGCCCGCATGCAGGCGGAGGGAACGGCCATGGTCGGCTATCAACCGGTGCACGGCCTCAACACGTTCCGCCTGCTTTTCATGAACCCCCGCGTCACCACCGCTGATGTCGACGCCGTGCTCGCCCGCATCGACGACTACGGTTCCGAATCGGTGCGAGACGCCCTGTGAGGTGGCGGTGGATCTGAATCGACCAGGGGCTGCATGCGACAATGACCCATGCCCAAAACGACGCGGTCGAATCATCACCGTGATTCCGCTCCCCGGCTACCCCTGATCGACCTGGACTCACTCGAGCCGGGGTCGGAGCTCGAAGGGCTGTTGTCCTCGGCATTGAGCCACGACGGGAGCCCGCTCAACATCTTCGCCGTACTGGCCCACCACCCGAAACTGTTGAAGCGGTTCAACCTGTTCGGCGGCTTTCTCCTCAACAAGGGCCTGGTCCCCGACCGGGAGCGGGAGATCGTGATCCTGCGTGTCGGGTCGAACGCCGGATCGGTGTACGAGTTCGGGCAGCACACGATCATCGGGAGCGACGCCGGGCTGACCGATGACGAGATCGCGGCACTCGCCTCTCCGTCGTGCTTGGATGATCACCCGTGGTCCGACACCGACCGCGACCTCGTCCGTCTGGCCGACGAGCTCTGCGCCGACGACCGCGTGAGCCAGATCACGTTCACCCGCCTCTCGCATCATTGGAGCGAAGCGCAGCTGGTGGAGCTGGTTTTGTGCGCCGGCTTCTACCGGATGGTGTCGGGGTTCCTCAACACCATGGAGGTCCCCCTCGACGCCGGGGTCCCCGGTTGGCCGTGAGCCGATCCGGCGGAGCGGACAGACGGGATGCCCTGGAGATCGACCGTTGCTATCCGGTCAGCCGCCGTAGAGGCGGGATCGGGCCCACACTTCGAGCACGATGTCAATCGGCATCGGTCTGCTCAACACGAACCCCTGGGCGTAGTGGCAGCCCAGCGCCCGAAGCCGCAGGAGCTGTTCGACGGTCTCGACCCCTTCGGCCACCACCTGCAGGTCCAGGGCATCGGCCATGCTCACCGACGCCTTGACGATGGCCTGATTCTCCGGCGACTCGGTGATACCGGCGATGAACGACCGGTCGATCTTCAGCGCGCTGGCCATCGAGAATCGTCGGAGGTAGTCGAGGCTGGCGTGGCCGATGCCGAAGTCGTCGATGGCGATCCGACAACCGAGGCTGGCCAGTTTGTCGAGGTTGGCCAGCGCGGCGTCGGTGTCGAGCACCGCCATGGATTCGGTGATCTCGAATCCGAGACGGTTCGGCTTGAGATGGTTGCGCTGCAGCGCCCGGATGACGGTCGGCACGAGCGTGTCGACCTCGAGGTGGCGAGCGGCCAGGTTGATCGAGACCAGCGGTGATCGGCCCTTGACCTTCGGCCAGTCGGCCAGGTCCTCACAGGTGCGGTTGATCACCCACTCGCCGAGCGGCACCATCAGATCCGCGTCCTCGGCGATGTCGATGAACTGACCCGGTGGGAGGAGCCCGTGTCCGGGCCGCTGCCACCGAACCAGGGCCTCGGCACCGACCATGAATCCCGACTTGATCTCGACGATCGGCTGGTAGTGGAGCACCAGCTCGTTCTCGGCTATGCCCTGCCGCAGTGCCTGCTCGGTTTCGTGGCGGCGGACGACATCGTGCTGGTGCTCCGCTTCGAACATGGCGAACTGGCCCCGTCCGACGTTGGTGGCATTGGCCAGCGCGGACTCGGCGTTGGAGATGATCTCGGCCGGAGCCAGCTCGGCCTCCGCCGCGGTGACCACCACCGCCCCGATCGACGCGGTGATGTGGAGGATCTGGTCGCCGCCGACGTCGATCGGTTCGGCCAGTGACCGCAGCACCCGACGAGCCACGGCGGCGGCGTCGAGCTCCCCGTTGGTCGCCACGCACATCACGAGGTACTGGTCGCTGCTGATCCGGCCGACGGTGTCGCCCAGACGGACGGCGGCCAGCAGCCGGTTGGCCACCTCCACCAGCACCCGATCGCCCACCTCGATGCCCCGCATGTCGTTCACCGCTTTGAACCGGTCGATGTCGACCAGGAGAACGGAGATGGAGCTGCCGTCGCGTTCCAACCGGGCCATGGCCTGGCTGAGACGATCCATGATGAGCGCCCGGTTCGGCAGTTTGGTCAGCGGGTCGTGGAGGGCCTGATAGGCGGTGTCGGACTCGACGGTGGCGTGCTCGATGCCGACGGCCAGAACCTGGGCCAGGTGATCGAGAAGTTTCGTGGCCTCGGCGTCGGGTGTGCAGTCGCCGGTGGCGACCATGATCGCTCCCCGCAGCACCTCCCCGTCATGCTCGTGACCGCGGTTGCGGTCACCGCCGTCGACGCCGGAATGGCCCTCGCCACGGTTGTCACCGGCTTCGGAGCGGCCCAGCACCGGGACGTACCAGAGATTGCGGACACCGTCATTGCGGAGGCCGTTGGCCAGCTCGTTGCGGAGCCCGCCGACCGACGCGATGCGCTTGGCCTGATGGGCGCTGGAGGTCGCCACCGCGTTTGTCGTCTCGGCCACGACGTCGGGCGCGAAGCCGCCGGTGATGACCGGTTCGAGCTGCTCGTCGGGGCTCACGATCGACAGCCAGCAGGTGGCGGCCACGCCGAGCGACCGCTCGATCATCACGGCGATCTGGTGACAGAGCTGACCGAGGTGGTGGCCCCGTTTGAGTGAGGCGATGACCGCCTCCTGGTCGGCGAGCAGCCGTTCGGCGGCCGTCTTTCGCAGATCCCGGAACTGGGCGACGACGTAGGAACCACCGACCTCCGGGCTCGGGATGGCCTGGGCGGTGAAATAGACGGGGATCTTCTCGTGTGATTGATCGACCAGGACGGTGGAAGCCTCGTAGCGGGATCCGACGTTGACCGGGGTCGGATCGACGGCGCGGCTGTCGAGATCGACATGGCCGTTGAACCCGTCCGCCCCGTACCCGTTCACGTCGGAGGCGTTCAGGTCGAAGCCGTTGACGTCGAAGCCGTTCACGTCGTCTCCGCCATCGCCGCCCAGGCCTTCGCCTTCGGCTGTTCCGATGATGACGGTGTCGTGATCGAAGCCGTTCAGCTCGTCGGCCGGACCGTGACCGTTCATGATTCGCGGATCGTGCAACAGGTCGAGAAGGTCGGGAGCGCCCTCGGTTTCGGGATCGGTCGACAGAACCGCGCGGCGCATCGCCTCCAGC
The DNA here is from genome assembly GCA_041594435.1 of Acidimicrobiales bacterium. Lineage (GTDB taxonomy): Bacteria > Actinomycetota > Acidimicrobiia > Acidimicrobiales > SZUA-35 > JAHELU01. Next base: position 6,507 of record JBFHME010000050.1, on the reverse strand, counting down.
TGGCGGGGTCCCTCGTCACCGGAAAACAGGAAGGCCGGCGACTGGCCGATCAGCTGATCGGAGCGCCAGCCGATGAGATGGCACAGTCCCTCGCTCACGTAGAGCAGACGCGGGTTGCGCACGGCCGGACCGACCAGCATGACGGCCACGCCGTCGACGGGCTCGTCGGCCTCGACGGAGGGCTCGCGGAACGAGTCTGGGCCGATGAGCAGGATGTCGGGATCGGGCACCAGTCCGTCGGTGGTCGTATCGGAACCGGCGATGTCGGTATTTGATAGTGTCACGGCGGTTTCTCTTCGGGAGTGGTCGGGATTTCTGCTGTCGGTTCCGCCGCGAAAAAAGTTCACCACCCGGATTCGATCGAGTTGCTTCAACAAGCATCTCGATCGGTCAGGATGGTCCGCCGACCTCCGGTGCCTCAACGAGGCGAGATCTCAAGTTTCATCGACGTCGCCCGGTGACGCAAGTCAATCCGACGCCACGCAAAGCAGGAGAATCCGAGGGTTGCGCCCAGCTTAGCGTCGAACCGGGCGCGAAAACGAGCGCCCTCGGGGATCCGGACGGTTAGCGTGGTCGACAGTGTCATCTGCGAACCCGCCCTCCGATCGTGCCGGCCAGAATGCCGACACGGGCGCCGCCTTCCGGCCCGAAGACGGCGACGGCCCCGATGGCACCTACACGGTGTCCGAGCTGTGCAACCGGGTCGGCCGTGTGCTCGGCGACGCCTTTCCCGACCAGATCTGGGTCCAGGGCGCCATCTCCGGGTTGACCCGGTCGAACAACGGACACGTCTACTTCGACCTCGTCGATCCCGACGACACGGTTGGCCGTTCCGCCCGGGCTGTGCTGCCGGTGGCGTTGTTCTCATCGAGCCGTCAGCTGGTCAACAAGATCATGCGCCGCTCCGGTGGCATCCGCATGCACGACGGCGTCGAGATCCGGATCCGGGGCGAGCTGGCCTACTACCCGCCACAGGGTCGGGTGCAGCTGTTGATGTCGCTGATCGATCCGCAGTTCACGCTCGGCCGGATGGCGGCGGCCCGGCAGGAGCTGTTGGATCGATTGAGTGACGAGGGGCTGCTCGACCGCAACCATGCTCGGCCGTTCCCGGCGCTGCCGTTGCGGATCGGGCTCGTCACCAGCGACCGGACCGCGGCCTACCACGATTTCGTCGACGAGTTGACCTCCAGCGGCTACCCGTTCCGGATCACGCTCATCGACAGCCGGGTTCAGGGCATCGACGCCGTACCGGGGCTCGCCGCCGCCATCGGCCTGGCGGGGGTCGCCGGCGACGCCGGTGCCGCTCCGGGGTTGGAGGTCGACGTCATGGTGGTGGTGCGCGGCGGCGGGGCTCGGACCGATCTGGCGGTGTTCGACCACGAGGTCGTGGCTCGGGCCATCGCCACGTGTCCGATCCCGGTGATCGTCGGTGTCGGCCACGAAACCGATCGTTCCGTGGCCGACGAGGTGGCCCACACCTCGGTCAAGACCCCGACCGCGGCCGCCAAATCGCTGATCGACAAGGTGGCGCTGTTCGACGCCCGCCTCCACGACGCCACCCACCGGATTCGCACGCTCACCCACCTGCACCTCGACCGGGCCAACCAGCGACTGGCGAGGGGCGGCGCCCGACTCGTGACGTCGGCCCGCCGCACGGTTGACCGTCAGCACGTGGGGCTGGAGCAGGCAACCTACCGCTTGCGGAACGCGCCGGGTCGCCTTCTGGAACGAGCGGAGGCGGAGCTGGAGCTGGCCGACGTTCGGCTGCGGGCCGGCGATCCGATGGCCGCACTCCGCCGGGGGTGGACGATCACCTACCTGGAGCGCACGGACTCGACGCTCGTTCGCAGCGCCGGTCAGGTTACGGTGGGGGACAGAATCCGCACGGTGACCGCCGACGGCAGTGTTGTGAGCACCGTCGAGAAGATCGCCCCGATCACCCCCACCGACCCGGAACGAGAAGTTGGTGACTGAGACCATGCCCGCAGATCCAACGGAAACCACGGAATCCTCACCCGACGCGCTCTCCGGCCTCCGCTACGGTGAGGCGCTCGAGGAACTCGAGGAGCTCCTCGACGACCTGGAGGACGCCGACATCGACGTCGATCACCTGGCCGAACGGGTGGCGCGAGGGGTGGAGCTGGTCCGGTTCTGCCGGGATCGACTGGCGGTCGTGACCGCCGACGTCGATCAGGTCGTGGCCGATCTGCTGGTGATCGACGATGACCCGACCGACCCCGACCCGACCGACGCCGACCCGACCGACGCCGCTACCGCCCCCGACACCGGCGACGAGCCCGGCGGACCGGGCGAATGAGCAGGCCCCCCGCATCGTGACCGACAACCGGGTTCCCCATCAGCTGCTGTCGGTGGCCAAGACGGTCGACGCCAAACTGGAATCGGTGCTGGACGCCCAACACCGGCACTGGGCCGGCGTCGACGAACGGGTTTGCGAGGCCGTCGACGAGCTGAGGCGCATGACCATGAGCGGCGGAAAACGTCTTCGAGCCGGCTTCTGCTACTGGTCGTGGCGGGGCGCGGCATCGCTGGCGGGCACCGACCATCACGAGATGATTCCCGACGACCTGGTCGTCGACGTCGGTGCCGCCTTCGAGTTCCTGCAGGTGTTCGCGTTGATCCACGACGACATCATGGACAACTCGGCCACCCGACGGGGCGCCACCACCGTGCACGTCGCCAACGCCCGACGTCTCACCGACAACGGCTGGCAAGGCGAGCCTCGACGTTACGGCGAGGGTGTCGCCATCCTCGTCGGTGATCTCGGCCACGTCTACGCCGACCAGCTGACCGGTCGCGTCAACCCCGCCGCCCGTCGCATCTGGGACGAACTTCGGATCGAGCTCAACCTCGGTCAGTACCTCGACATGCGGGCCGCGGCCGCCGGTGAGCTCGACCACGAGACCGCCCGTCAGGTGGCCACGTTCAAGACGGCGCTCTACACGATCGTCCGGCCGCTGCAGTTGGGAGCGGCCCTCCATCCTGATCTCGGCGATGTGGCACCCGGCCTCCTCGATCGGCTCGACCGATTCGGCCGGCCCCTCGGTCAGGCCTTCCAGCTCCGCGACGACGCCCTCGGCCTGACCGGTGACGAGGCGTGGCTGGGCAAACCGGTCGGCGACGACCTGCGGGAGGGAAAGCCGACGGAGATCGTGTCGCATGCGCTGCAGGTGGCATCGACCGCGCAACGCTCCGTACTCGATGGCATCGGTCGAAGGGACCTGTCGGCGGACGAGGTCCACAACATCATCACCGTGCTCGATGACACCGGTGCGCTCGCTCACAACGAACTGGAGATCCGGCGCCTCCTCGGTCGGGCCCACGCCGCCCGTGAGGAGCTCCCCTACGACGCCACGAGCTCGGAGGCGCTGGCCGCACTCGCCGATTATGTCGCGATCCGGGACCGCTGAAAATGGTCCGGTCAATCCTCCGCCCCGACGCCTCGACAGTAGGCTGATTCATCAACCTGAAACCTCGTCGATTATGTGCCGATGAGGAGAATAGTGTCCGGACCATTCACAACCAAGGCAAGTGGACTCTTGCGGCGGCTCGGCGGTTCCCGGCAGAACTTCCACCGTGGCGAGTTGCACACCCAGGACTTCCACACCCAGGAACTGCCGGCGACCTTGACGCCCGAGGAGCTGTACATCAGCCCCCGCATCTCCGCCTCGATCAACGCTGTCATCGCCGCGCTCCGATGGGGGGCGGTCCTGCTGGGGCTCCTCATCACGATCACCCAGAGCGAGCCGGATCTCAGTCTCGTCGCCTCGGTGGCCATTGCCCTCTTCCTCACCCCCTGGCGCACGATCCGCCCGCTGCGGCTCGGTCACCTCGGGCCGTACGACATCGGTCTGGCGCTGGCCGACGTGGTGATTCTGTCGCTGGCCATCAGCCTGTTCGAGGGATTCTCCAACCCGATGACGGGCACGCTGCTGATCGCCATTGCGGTGGCGGGATTCGGGTGGGGCCTGCAGATGGGGCTGGCGGCCACGGCGTTGACGTTGATCACCGTGACCGTGGGCCGGCTGTTGGGGCCCGAGCAGATGATCCAGCAGTCGCTCAATCTGCGACTGGTCGAGGACCTCGTGCCCAACACGGCGGCGATGACGGCGCTGGCCGGTGTGGCCATCATGCCCGGTGTGGCGTTGAACCGTCTGCTCGAATACGAGGGGCGACGCAAGCTGCTGGTCGACCGCAACGATCGGTTGGCCCAGACCAACGAGTTGCTGGCCGCGCTCAACGACCTGGCGCGCACCCTGCCGTCGTCGCTCGACCTACCCGACGTTGTGCAGAACACCCGCCGCGAGCTGATCGAAACCTTCGACGCAAAACGCATCGCCCTGTTGAGTTTTGAAGACGGCACCTGGTCGCCGGTGATCCAGGACGGTTTCGGTCTGCCTCCCGAGTTGCCGACCCAAAGCCTGCCCAACATCCTCCAGCGAACGCTGAACTCACCGACGATCGTGCGGATCCCGGACCTGGGAGCGGTGTCGAGCCGTGATGGGTCCGGCCTCTACATCCGCCTCGTCATCCGCAATACGGACACCGGTCTGCTGGCCATCGAACACACCGAGGCCGGACGCTATGACGAGCGTGACGCCCAGCTGCTCAGCGGCATGTCGAGCGTGCTTGCCCTCACGTTGGCCAACGCCCGGTCGTTCAACCGGCTCCGTTACCTGGCGGCGGCGGAGGAGCGATCCCGGATCGCCCGCGATCTGCATGACCGCCTCGGTCAGTATCTGACCTACATCGCCATCGAGTTGGAGCGGATCAATCGCAACGAGTCGTCGTCTGAGTTGAAGGAGCTGCACGAGGACGTGCAGGAGGCGATCACGGAGTTCCGCTCGACGCTGCTCGAGCTGCGGGCCGCCGTGTCGGTCGAACGTCCACTGAGCGTGGTGCTTGGCGAGGTGGTCGATCGGTTCCGGGCCCGCAGCGCCCTGGAGGTGTCGTTTGTGAAGCCGCCGAGCCCGGCCGAGCGATTGCCGGCTCGTGTCGAAAACGAACTTCTGCGCATTGCCCAGGAAGCTTTGACTAACATCGAGAAGCATGCCATGGCGTCGAAGGTTCACGTCGCCTGGTCGATTGCCGATGGGAAGGGTGTACTCGTCGTCTCCGACGATGGTCGAGGTTTCGATCCCACCCAGGGAATCCGAGGCAACGCGTACGGACTCGTCGGCATGCGAGAACGGGCCACTTCGGTGGGAGCCATGCTTACAATCTCTTCTCAACCGGAAGAAGGTACGGTTATCACCGTTCAGTCCAGTGAAAGCGCCTAAAACCACACACCGCCGAAGAGGAACCTCCGATGATCAAGATTCTGCTGGCCGACGACCATGCCCTTCTCCGGGAGGGGCTGCGGAAGTCTTTCGAAGCCGCGGGTGACACCGTGGTCGGCGAAGCCTCGACCGGCGAGGAGGCGGTGGCTCTGGCCCGGGCGCTCCAGCCGAACGTGGTGCTGATGGACCTCTCGATGCCGGTGATGGACGGCATCGAGGCCACCCGTCAGATCCGCCAGGAGGGCAACGGGATCCGGGTCGCCGTCCTCACCATGCACGACGACATCGACAAGACCCGCGACGCCATCGCCGCCGGCGCGAGCGCCTACCTGAGCAAGGGCACCTCGTTCACCGAAGTTCGCGAGACGGTGCATCGGGTGGCCGAAGGCGACACGGTGCTGTCACCGGCACTGGCGGGGGCGATGCTCAACTCGGCCCGTCAGGCCGAGGCCGGGCAGGACCTGCTGTCGGACCGTCAGGTCGAGATCCTGCAGGCGATCGCCGATGGCATGAGCACCAAGCAGGCGGGCCGTCATCTCGGCATCACGATCAAGACGGTGCACAACCACCTCAACGCCATCTACCGCAAGCTCGACGCCCAGTCGTTGACCCATGCGGTGCTGAGCGCGGTCCGTCTCGGCATCATCGACCTGAACAACATCGACAACGACGACCCGATGCATTGAAGAAGACGGACTGGACTCGCCTGCCACCGGCACCGCCGTCACCATCACCGTCACCGTCACCGCAGCCGCCACCACCACCACAACCGCCACCACCACCACAACCGCCGCCACCACCACCGTTCTGTGCGGCCCACGCCCCGTTTCTCGGGCGGTGACCGCACAGTTCGAATCGTGGGAGCCAATCAACCGTGCGGCCCACGCCCCGGGTTCCGGGCTGGGAGCGCACGGATCGTGCTGAGCGCGTCGAGAGAAACAGCACGAGTGGAAGTAGTGTGAATCCCAGTGAGCGAGCCGAAAGAAGAAGCAAAGCGGCGGCGGACGTTCGCCATCATCTCCCACCCCGACGCCGGCAAGACCACGCTCACCGAGAAGCTGCTGCTCTACTCGGGGGCCATCCACCTGGCCGGCTCCATCAAGGCCAAGAAGGCCGGCCGCCACGCCTTCTCCGACTGGATGGAGATGGAGCGGGAGCGGGGCATCTCCATCACCTCCTCGGTGCTGCAGTTCGACTACCGGGGCAGCGC
>JBFHME010000049.1:0-21147 GCA_041594435.1 Acidimicrobiales bacterium | reverse complement strand
GCGGCCTTGATGGCACGGCCGAGGTGGATGAACTCGTCGACGTGGACCGGCTCCACCGCCAGGCCGACCGCGGCGGCCGCCAGCACGGCGTAGTGGGCACCGCCGTAGCCCACGGTGACCTCGACCTCGGTTCCGTCGTCGAGACCGACGACGACGTCGGCGCCCCGAACCTGAGCGGCCACGTTCGTGAACCGCACCTCGCCAACCCGACCATCGTTCACATCGGCCTCCACGGCCAGACGACCCGACGGTACGTCGAGGTTGAATCGGGCCACCGCGTCCCTCGCCTCGACCTCGATCATGCCCGTGTCGATCGCCCAGGTCGCGCCGGCCACGGTTCCATGGCCGCAGGCGGTGGAGAAACCGTCCTTGTGAAAGAACACCATGCCGAACTCGGCCCCGTCGTCGTCGGGAGGGGTGACGAAGCAGCCGTACATGTCGGCGTGTCCCCGTGGTTCGTTCACGAGGAAACGACGGACGTGGTCGAGTCTGGCCATGGCATCGGATCGTCGGTCGAGCACGGTGGCGCCGGTCAGCGGCGGAACCCCACCGACCACGATCCGGTAGGGCTCGCCGGCCGTGTGGTAGTCGACGGTGTTGACCGCCAGGCGCCCGACGGCGGTCGGGACACCATCGCGGACTTCGTGTTCCATACGTTGGGACTTTAGTGCACCGCCGATCCACGCTCGACGTCGTGGCCGGCGTGTGGTCGCTCCGAACCGCGACGAGGAGACGGGAAGCCTGTGTATTTCGAGTGGACAAACGGTGGAAGAACAACGAAATCCTGGGGGTATCGAAGAAATCCGGTGGACAACCCTGGGGATTTCGGAAAACCCCTTGACCCCCTTGTTTCGCTGGTGCAATGATGCACATCTACTCAGTCACCGGCTGGTGATCCGAGGGGAAACGGAAGTCGAGATCCGGGCAACCGGAGCGAGGCGTACGTCGAACCAAATCGGTGAAGCAGCTCGACTGGGGAGAAGCAGATCCGCTGGTTGGTGCAGTATTCGGAAGGGCCTCGGCCCGGCCGGACACCGCACAAACCCCGTCGGTTCCGCTCCAGGTCTCGACCCAAGAGGCTCCTCGGAGTCACGGCGATCGAGACCACCTCAAACGAAGCGGCTCCTCGGAGTCACGGAGTGCGAGGGCCAACTCGATCGACTTGGCTCTTCGGAGTCACGGAGAGAGAGGGAGCCGAACAGACGGTCGGACTCCGCTCCGGTCCCAGGACCGAGGCGGTCGAACCAAACCGGCTCCAGGGCTGGTGCGGGTCGAGTTTCCAGTCGGCTTTCGGGTCGGCTCGAGACACCCGAAACGGAAACTGCCCGCCGGGCCTCGGCTCGACGGGCAGTGGAAAACTATCGAGTGGAACAGTACACCTGAGACGATCGATAGTGGTGGATCCTGCTTCGAAACCACGACGCCTCCGGGAGTCAACGCAAGTTGACATCCGGGGGCGTCGCTCCTTTTTTCGTGCCGCCATCGGCAGTCACGGCCTCAGCGGCAGGAGCCCGACGAGCCGATCGCGCGGGAGTTTCCCCGCACGGATCAGACGCCGGCCATCGTTTCCGCGATCGACGACGGGGTGACCGCACCAGTGGTGCGGGCCACCTCCTCGCCGTTGCGCAGATACACGAGTGTCGGCGTCGACTGCACGTCGTAGGCATCGACCAGGGAGGGGCTCTCCTCGCAGTGAACCGCCACCACCCGCCACCGGTCCCGGTGGTCGTCGGCCAGGTTCTCAAGATGAGGCCGCAGCGATCGACAGGGTTGACACCAGGTCCCCCAGAAGTCGAGAACGACGCCGCGGTTCTCGCCGAGAATGATCCGATTGAGTTCGGCGGTCGTGGTGATCTCGTCGATGATCATCGTGGGCGCCTGCCACGCTCGGTGAGCGGAGCTAGGCGATCTCCTCCTGGCGGTATTCCATCCCGGTCGGGTACGCCGACTCGGGCGAGGAGTCCAGCTTCATCGTGATGTTGAACTTGTTGCCCCAGTTGAAGATCGAGCAGGCAAACACCATCTCCACGATCTCGTCGTCGCTGAAATGCGGTTTGAGCGACTCGAAGAACTCGTCGGTCACCGTGTGAGGATCGAGAGCGATCCGTTCGGCCAGTGATACGGCGAGCGCCTCACGCTCGGTCAGGTCGTCGCCCGGAGTCGGCTGATGTTCGAACAGGGCGTGTTCCTTCGGTCCTACGGCACCGCTCACGGCGGTGGTACGAACCGTCTGTCAATAGGCGCAGTCGTTGATCTGTCCGGTTTTCAGTCGCATCATCTCGTGGATGTGCGGCTCGACCGAGCCCTCGCCGAAAAACGAGACGAAGACCGGCACGATGGCCTTGAGCATCTGCGGGTTGCGGGCGATGACACCGAACATGGCGGCATCACCCCACCATCCGTCCCGACCGTCGGCGAGGATCTGGTTGACGTCGTCGTCGGAACTCTGACCGGGCTCCACCGGCGTGATTCGTGTGGCCACGAATTCCCCCTTTCGGGCCGCTCCGGCAGTGGTGCGGCCTCGGTCCATTGTGCGCCCACACCGATCGCATCTGTCAAGCCGACATCTGGTGTTGTCGAGGACGTGTCGTCGCAGTCGAATGGTTTCGCGGGGAGGGCAACGGCGGTGACGCGCGCCAGACTGGAGGTCATGCCCACCCGTCCTAGCCAAACATCGGCCGAGACCCGCCAGCGGATCATCGACGCCACGATCGAGACCCTGAACGTCGAGGGGATGATGGGAGCGACGGCCCGGTCGATCGCCCGGACCGGCGGCTTCAACCAGGCCCTCATCTACTACCACTTCGATTCGTTGGAAGACTTGTTCTTCGAGGTGGTCGTCAACGTGAACCAGCGGCGTCTCGAGTACTTCGGCCCCCAGCTCGAGGAGGTCGAGACGCTCACCGAACTCATCGGGGTTGCGGTCGAACTGCAGAGTGGCGCACCAAGGCCGAGCGACAACGCGGCGGTGGCGCTCGTGGTCGCCGGCTGGTCACCGGACAGCTCGCTGGGCCCGAAGGTGCTGGCCACCCTGCGACCGTGGGACGACGCCGTCGCCGCCGCGGTTCGCCGAATCACCGGCGGATCCTCACTCGCCGACATGCTGCCGATCGAGGATCTGGCCCGCACCATCTCGGCGCTGTTCCTGGGGCTGCAACTCATGAGTCGACTCGATCCCGACGATCCGACAAACGTCCGGATCTACGAAGCGCTTGCCGAAAGCGCCGAGGTCGCGACCCGCTTGTTGGCGGCCTTCCCCCGGAGCCGGGAGCCGGCCCCTTCCAAAGGAACCCCCACGGGAGACTTGTAGCAAGAAGCGGGTGCCGCCTCGGACAGTGCGACGAGAGCTGTGGCCGGTTACCCGTCGATCGGACGGCGGAGACGGTCCATGACCTTGGTGACCGTCGACAGTTCCCGCTCCGAGATCCGGCCGAAGTAGTGGTGGTCGAGGTCGACGAGATGGATCCGGGCGGCCACCTTCAGCCGTTTGAGGCCTTCGGGGGTCAAGCGGGCCCAGTGAACCCGACGATCGCTCTCGCACGCCTGCCGTTCCACGAGCCCGGCCTCGGACATGCGGTCGACCAGACGAGTCACGGCGCCACTCGTCACGCCGGTCTGCTCGGCCAGCTCACTCATCATCAGACTGTGCCCGGGTGAGCGACCCAGGCGGAGCATCACCTCGAACCAGGCCCCGGACAGATCGCACTGCTCACGCAACGAACGATCGACGGCCCGCATCGTCTGGGCGTAGCCCTCGACGAACACACCGAACCGGGTGAAGCGTTCGTCGTCGAGCAGGGTGTCGTCGGGCATGTCTCCATGCTAGCACGGATAAACTTGATTGCTCAAAGGTTGATACATCAACTATTTCCGGGTACGGTATCGGCTGTCCACGAAAACCTTGACTGATCAACTATTGATCGGTCATGAACCAACGAATGAGGAATCAACACCATGAGCAACCTCCCTGAAGCCGGCCGCTACGAGATCGACCCCAGCCATTCCGCCATCGACTTCGTCGTTCGCCATCTGGTCGCCGCCAAGGTGCGCGGCGGCTTCCAGTCGTTCACCGGATCGATCGTCATCGGCGACGCACCCGAGCAGTCCTCGGTCGATGTCGAAATCGACGTCGCCTCCATCGACACCGGCGTCGAAGACCGCGACGCCCACCTCCGCTCGGCCGACTTCTTCGACGTCGAGAACCAACCGACCGCCTCCTTCGTCTCCACCGCCGTCACCCCCAAGAGCGATGGTGACTACGTGGTCAGCGGCGACCTCACGATCGCCGGCGTAACCCGCCCGGTGAGCCTCGACCTCGAATACGCCGGTGCCGTCGTCGACCCGTGGGGCAACGATCGAATCGTCTTCAGCGCCACCACCGAGATCAACCGGGAAGACTTCGGTCTCACCTGGAACCAGGCCCTGGAAACCGGCGGCGTCATGGTCTCGAAGACCGCCAAAATCGAGATCGACGTCCAGGCCGTCCACAAGGTCGACGCCACCGTTTAGATCGGAACCCGCACGGAGCGTGTAAACCCCTGGCCGGAATGCCGGCGCGGGATTAGGGTCGTGATCATGAAAATCGACGCCCATCCGATTCATGCGATCTCCTGGGTCGACCTCGCGGCCAAGGACTTCGACACCCAGGTCGCCTTCTACAACGACATGATGGGCTGGACGACATTCAAGGCGCCCGGCACCGACTACACCATGTTCATGGTCGATGATCAGCCGGTGGCCGGGATCATGCCCCTGTCCCCCGGCATGGGGGAGATGCCCTCGGTGTGGTCAACGTATGTCAACGTCGCCGATGCCGCCGCCACCTGCGAGAAGGCAAACGAGGCCGGTGGCAGCATTCTCCAGGAACCGTTCGAGATCACCGAGACCGGCAGGATCGCCGTGATCGCAGACCCGGCCGGTGCCGTGATCTGTGTGTTCCAGGGTGGCAGCGAAGGCTTCAAACTCCTCGACGAACCCGGGGCCCCGTGCTGGTTCGAGGTGATGAGCCACGACGCCACGGCATCGATCGGATTCTACGAGGAGCTCTTCGGGTGGCAGCCCGAGAAGATGCCCGGCCCCATGGACTACACCATCTTCAAACTCGGTGACGCCGGCATCGGCGGCTGCATGCAGATCGGTGACCCGATACCGGCCGATATTCCGTCGCACTGGCAGGTCTCGTTCTCGATCGATGGGGAGATCTCGCAGTTCATGGCCAAGGCCATCGACAAGGGCGCAACCGTCATGATGGGCCCGATGGAAACCGAGTACGGCCACGGTGCGGTGATGATGGACCCGGGCGGCGCCTCGTTCGTTGCCTTCGATCGCTCGAAGGGCACGATGTAGGATCGATCGACTCAGTCCGGGGCGTCCATGGCCGCCTCGATATCGGCCAGCACGATCCGCTTCATGCCCAGCATCGCCACCATCGCCCGCTTGGCCTTCGCCGGATCGGCGTCGGCCAGCAGCTCGTTCAATCCCGCTGGGATGACCTGCCAGGAAACCCCGAAGCGGTCTTGCAGCCACCCGCACATGACCTCTCGTCCACCGCCGGCGGTCAACGCCGACCAGTAGCGGTCGACCTCGTCCTGATCCTGACAGACCACGGCGAGCGAGATCGCCTCGTTGAACGCCGAGTGGGGCCCGCCGTTGAACGCCGAAAGATACATGTTGCCGATACGGAAGTCGATGATGTGGACGTCCTGGTCGTGGCCGGGGCGGCCGTCGTGGACGACAAGATCGCTGAACACCTCGCTGTCGTCGAAGACCGAGGTGTAGAAGGCGACGGCTTCGGCCGCTTGGTGGTCGAACCAGAGGTGGACCGAGATCGAGGTCATGGCGAAAAGTCTATTGGCCCGCCGGTCACAGACAGGGCCCGATCCAGACGTTGGCGACCAGGAGGCCGAGCACCGCAAACGCCATCGCCCACCCGATGAGGCGGGACCGCCATGGTGTCGGGGCGACGGCGGTGATCACGAGGACCGGTACCAGCGCAGCGGCCCCGAGAATCACCCAGCCTACGGCACCGACGCCGTCGAGCCGGGACGCCACACGGTCGGAATCGCAGTCGAACATGTCGCCGTCGATCGACCCGAGAATCGCCAGGGCCATGGCCCACGAGCCGACGAGCGCAACGATCCAGATGCCGGTCGCAGCGAGCGGTGTCGGTTCGGGTCGGTCGGCCATGGCCGGATGCTACTGCCGGCCCGGCACGAACCCGGTACCGGCGGGGGTCACCCCACAGCGCTCACGACATGCCTACGAGGACCCGGTGAAGAGCTGCCCTCGGGCGATGTGGTCGGCCTCGTGGACCGACGCTTCGCCGGAGGCGATGTCGGCCTGTCGATTGCGGACCTCGGCTCGGGCCACCACGTGATGGTGGACCTCGTCGGGGCCGTCGGCCAGACGGAGGGTCCGCTGACTGTGCCACATCTCGGCCAGCGGGAACCACTGGCTGATACCGGCGGCACCGTGGAACTGGATGGCCTCGTCGATGATGTCGCAGCACTTCTCCGGCACCATGGCCTTGACGGCAGAGACCCAGATGCGAGCCTCGGCGTTGCCGAGCGTATCCATGGCCTTGGCCGCCCGTAGCACCATCAACCGCATGGCCTCGACCTCGATACGGGAGCGCGACACCACCTCCATGTTCTTGCCCAGGTTGATCAGCTTCTTGCCGAACCCCTCGCGGCTCAGACCACGGTCGACCATCATTTCGATGGCCTTCTCGGCGGCACCGATCGAACGCATGCAGTGGTGGATTCGGCCCGGGCCGAGGCGGAGCTGGGAGATCTCGAAGCCTCGACCTTCGCCCCAGAGGATGTTGTCCTTCGGAACCCGAGCATCGTCGAAGCGAATGTGCATGTGGCCGTGCGGGGCGTCGTCCTGACCGAACACATGCATCGGGCCGAGGATCTCGACACCCGGGGCGTCGATCGGTACCAGGATCTGCGACTGCTGTTTGTAGGTGTCGGCGTCGGGGTTCGTCTTGACCATCGTGATCATGATCTTGCAGCGAGGGTCCCCGGCGCCGGAGATGTAGAACTTCTCGCCGTTGATGACCCACTCGTCGCCGTCGAGCACCGCGCTGGTCTCGATCTGTTTGGCGTCCGAGCTCATGATGTGCGGCTCGGTCATGGCGTAGGCGGAACGGATCTTCCCCTCCAGCAGCGGCTCGAGCCATTGCCTCTTCTGCTCCGGGGTGCCGACTCGTTCGAGCACCTCCATGTTGCCGGTGTCGGGAGCCGAACAGTTCAGACACTCCGACGCGAGACGGTTCTTGCCGAGTTCATTGGCGATGTAGGCGTAGTCGAGGTTGCTCAGCCCCTGACCGGTTTCGGCGTCGGGCAGGAAGAAGTTCCACAGGCCCTGCTGCCTGGCCTTGGACTTCGCACCCTCGAGCAGCTCGAGCTGGCCGGGGGCGTAGCTCCATCGGTCCTCGCGCTCCTCCCCCAGTCGGTGGAACTCCTCGGTGATCGGGTCGACCTCGTCACGAATGAACGCCTTCACCGCCTCGTAGAGCGGACGAGCCCCCTCGGACATCCGCAGATCGAAGTCGTCCATGCTGGCACTCTTGAGCGCTCCACCGGTCATGTGTTTCACGTCCTCTCGTCGGGCGGGCCCGTTTGGCAGGTTCGAACTCGTCGGCGAGCGATCGGTTCGGCCTTCGTGGCCCGATAGTACCGGCACCCGTGGGGTGGGATGCCAACTGGGAAGCGAATCGGAGACGCGCGGGTCAGCGGGTCAGTGGGTCAGCGACCACGTACGCGCCGCGTCCTGCTGTTCCGGGGTACCCAGAGCCACCAGGGTGTCGCCGCCCATCAACACCAGATCACCACTGACGTGGTGCAGCCACTCCCCGTCGGACCGACGCACGGCCAGGACGGTCACCCCCGTCTCCTGACCGAGGTGGCACTGCCGCAACGTCTGGCCGACCAGTCCGTTGCGATCCGGGATCTGGATTTCGCCGAGCCGCAGCTCCAGATCCTGGTCGTGCATCGTTTCGCCCAGGAATTCGGCGACGGTGGGGTGCAGGAGGAACGACGCCATGCGGCTGCCGCCGATCTCGTGGGGGTTGACGACCCGGTCGGCACCCGCCGAACGCAGTTTGGGCCCGGCGGTCGAACCATTGGACCGAGCCACGATGAACAGATCCGGATTGAGGGCACGGGCGGTGACGATCGCATACATCGTGTCGGCGTCGGTATCGAGCGCCACCACCAGATCTTTGGCCCGCTTGATGCCCGCCTGCAGCAGGATCTCGTCGTCGGTGGCATCGCCGCTCAGGAAGTACACGTCCGGCACCTTGTCACCGAATTCGATGGCTTCCCGCCGGTCGACGATCACGAGGCGGCGCCGCCGACGAACCAGGCTGTGACCGATCGACTGACCGACCTGACCCCAGCCACAGATGATGGTGTGGCCTTCCAGCGATTCCAGTGCTCGCACGGTTCTCGTCCTTTCCAGATGCCCCCGATAGTGGCCTTCCATCAGACCGTCCATGGTCACGCCGATGGTGTAGAGGGCGACACCGACACCGAACAGGACCACGAACGACGTGACCAGGCGATAGGTGTTGTCGACCCCGCTGCCGACCTCGGTGAAGCCGACCGTGGAGACGGTGATGACCGTCTGGTAGTAGGCGTTCATCCAGCTCAGCCCGATGGCACGATAGGCCAGCGTGCCGGCAGCCAACACCGCTCCAAGGGCGGCGAGGCCCAACCGGGTTCTTCGCCACGGGTCGATCACGCATCAAAGGGTACTCGCCGCCGCAAAGTCCGCCGCGCACTACCGGCCTACATCACGGAGGATCCCACCACATTCCTACACGTAATGCGCCGCAAACTGGGCTCTTGCCGTCCAGTCGAACATGGAACTCAGGCTCTCACCGAAGCTGATACGTCGGATGGCTTCGCTCAACAGGCCGTCGACCGATACCGTCTCGACCGGCGGGGCCAGCGGAGCCGGTTGCGTTTCGATCGAATCCGTGACGAACAGCTTGGTGATCTTGCTCTCGCCGAGCAGATCCATGGCCGCCGCTGTGAACACCCCATGGGAAATGGCGGCGTAAACGTCGGTTGCGCCCATGTCGAGCAGCTCCGACGCCGTGCCACACAGCGTGCGGCAGGAGATGGCGAAATCGTCGACGATCACCGCCTTCTTGCCCTCCACGGTGCCGAGGATGCCGAGGATCTCGGCCGAGTCGTCGTGAGCCACCCGCATCTTGTCGGCAATGGCCACCGAACAGCCGAGATAGGTGGCGTACTCGCGGGCCTCCTTGGCGAACCCGGTGTCGGCGGCCACGATCACCATGTCGTCGACCGAATCGTTCATCTCCTCCATCAGCCGATCGGCCAGGATGGGCAGCGCCATGAGGTTGTCGACCGGGACCGAGAAGAAGCCCTGGATCTGTGGGGCGTGCAGATCGATGGTGACCACCCGGTCGACCCCGGCCGCCTCCATGGCATCAGCACAGACCCGGGCTCGGATCGACACCCGAGGCTCGTCCTTCTTGTCGCCCTTGGCATAGCTGAAATACGGGATCACCGCGGTGACCGACCTCGCGCTGGCCCGCTTCAGGGCATCGATGTAGAACAGCAGCTCCATGAAGTTGTCGTTGGTGGGATAGACGGTTGTCTGCACGATGAACGTGTCGCGGCCTCGCACGTTCTCGCCGATGCGCACGAAGGTGTTCCCCTCCGAGAACGTGATCGTCTCGTTGAGCCCGACGGGCAGACCGAGGTGAGCACAGATGCGCTCGGTGAGTTTCCGGCTTCCTTGCCCGGCGAAGATCGAAGTGTTTTCCATTTGGCTCATTTGGTTGGAGTCACGCCATTGGGGTCGGGGACTGATGGTTGCCGCACCAACATGATGTAAACGGCAACTATAGATGGGGTATGTGACACCCTTTCAATTCTCCGTGACCGCTTTCGCCCGCGAACGACCAGCGGGTACCGTTGGTCGGTGATGAGCAGCGATCGTGTGCCCCGCTGGCGTACCATGTCCGACGCCGAGCGGGAGCAGCAGTACTCGCCGAGCACCATGCTCGACGGTCCGCTCGATCCCCACCTGGACGCCTACGCCGAGCGGAGCGCGGCGGCCTACGAATCCGTCGACCGGGTGGAGACGATCCGCTACGGGCCCGGACCCGCCAACACGGTCGACCTGGCGATCCCCACCGCAACAACGGCCGAACCGGTCCCACTTCACGCCTACATCCATGGCGGCTACTGGCAATTGCTGTCGAAGCGGGAGTCGTTCTTCCTCGCGCCCGATTGGCTGGCCCGGGGCGTCGCCTTCGCCACGGTCGACTACACCCTCGCTCCGACGGCCACGCTGGATGAGATCGTCGACGAATGCGTTGCCGCGCTGACCACGCTCCGATCGACGGCGCGTGACCACAACATCGATCCCGATTCCATGGTGGTGTCCGGATCATCCGCCGGGGCCCATCTCACGGCCATGGCAGCGCTCCGCCTTCCTCCCGATCAGCGCCCCGCGGCGGTGATCCCGGTCTCGGGGATCTTCGAACTCGAACCGCTGATCGGCACCTCGATCAACGACGCGGTCGGCCTCGACGTCGAACGGGCCCGGGTCAACAGCCCGCTGCTCCACGATCTCGGCGACTTCCCGCCGTCGGTGGTGGCCTTCGGCGACAACGAGCCCGAGGAGTTCAAACGCCAGAGCCGGGCGCTCGTCGACAAACTCGCCGCGGCCGGGCGGCCAACCGTCGAGGTCGAGGTCGCCGGCCGCAACCACTTCGACGTCGTCTTCGACATCCCGTCGCTCGTCGACCGGCTACCGAAGCGGCCCGTCACGGCGACCCAGAATTAACAGCGGCTTAACACTACGGGCTGCGGTGGGCCCGTTCATCTTGTTGACTGTGTCCCATGGCTTCTGCTGATACGGCTTGGATACTGACGTCCGCCGCGCTCGTGGTCTTCATGGTCCCGGGTCTGGCCTTGTTCTACGGCGGCATGTCCCGCTCGAAGAACATGCTCAACATGCTGATGATGAACATGATCTGTCTCGGGATCGTGCCGATCTTCTGGTTCGTCATCGGCTACTCGCTCTCGTCGACGGGCACCGAGAACGGGTACATCGGCACGCTCGACCACCTGTTCCTCAACGACATCAACATCACCGGCGAAGACGGCGGCGCCGGTCTGCGCGATGTGTTCTTCGCCCTCACCTTCGCCTCGATCACCCCGGCTCTGATCTCCGGTGCGGTGGCCGATCGACTCAAGTTCTCGGCCTGGATCCTGTTCGTGCCGATCTGGATGCTGCTCGTGTTCACACCGTCGTGGGCGTGGGTGTTCAAGGAGGGCGGCAGCGGCTGGCTGACCGCTCGGGGCAGCCTCGACTTCGCCGGTGGCACGGTCGTCCACGTGGCGGCCGGTGCGGCCTCGCTCGCCTTCGTGCTCGCCCTCGGCAAGCGCAACGGCTGGCCCGACGAGCCGATGATCCCCCACAACCTGCCGTTCACCGTGTTCGGTGCGGGGGTGCTCTGGTTCGGTTGGTTCGGGTTCAACGCCGGTTCCGCCTTCGCCGCCGACGGCGTCGCCATCCAGGCCTTCGCCAACACCTTCATCGCCGCGGCCGCCGCCATGTTGTCCTGGCTGGCGGTCGAGAAGATCAAGGACGGTCACGCCACCTCGCTGGGCGCCGCCTCCGGTGTGGTCGCCGGGTTGGTCGGCATCACCCCGGGCGCCGGATTCATGGGAGTGGCAGGTGCGCTCGGCGTTGGGCTCGTTGCCGGCGCCGCCTGCGCGATGGCGGTGCGGCTGAAGTTTCGAATGGGCTACGACGACGCCCTCGACGTGGTCGGCGTGCACCTGTGCGGCGGCCTGGTCGGCGGCCTCCTCATCGGTTTCTTCGCCAGCCCGGCCAGCCTCGGCGGCGACTTCGACGCCGGCCTGATCGAGGGCGGCGGGCTCGGCCTCCTGCTCGAGCAGATCCTGGCCAATCTCGTCGTCGGCGGGTTCGCCTTCGCCGTCACCTTCGCCATCGTGAAGGCACTCGATGCCACGATCGGCCTCCGGGTCGACGACGACACCGAGCGCGTCGGCCTCGACACCACGCAGCACGCCGAAGCCGCCTACACGTAGTTCAGCCACCCTCCGGGAACCGATGCCCGAGGCGGGCGCGGGTTGTCGAATCCTCGACGGCGCGGCCATGATGGCGGACGATGACCGGTCCGGCCGAAAGCGGTGTCCGCTGCATGATCATGCGAGGGGGGACGTCGAAGGGCGCCTACTTCCTGAGCGACGACCTGCCGGCCGGCGAGACCCAGCGGGACGAGCTGCTGCTCCGGATCATGGGAACGCCCGATCCCCGCCAGATCGACGGCATCGGCGGGGCCAACCCGCTCACCTCCAAGGTGGCCGTGGTGTCGACGGCGGCCGCCGGCTCCGGCGCGGAGGTCGACTACCTGTTCCTCCAGGTCGGGGTCGACGAACGGATGGTCACCGACCGCCAGAACTGCGGCAACCTGCTGGCCGGAATCGGACCGTTCGCCATCGAGCGGGGCCTCATCGCCGTCGCCACGAGCGCCACCGAGGCCGCGGTCCGAATCCGAATGGTCAACACCGATTCGATCGTCACCGCCACCTTCCCGGTGCTCGACGGGCGACCGGTCTACGCCGGTGAAACCACCATCTCCGGAGTGCCGGGGACGGCCGCCGCGGTTCGCCTCGACTTCTCCGACATCGCTGGAGGTTCGTGCGGCGCGCTGCTGCCGACCGGCCGACCCGTCGACGAGATCGACGGCGTTGAGTGCACGCTCATCGACAACGGCATGCCCGTCGTGGTGATGGCCGCCGGCGCGCTCGGCATCGACGGGCACGAGACCTGCGCCGACCTCGAAGCCGACGAAGAGCTACGCCATCGCCTCGAGTCGATCCGCTTGCAGGCCGGTCCACTCATGAACCTGGGCGACGTGTCCGCCACCTCGGTGCCCAAACTGACGATGGTGTCCGAACCCCGATCGGGCGGCCATCTGAACACCCGCTCGTTCATCCCCCACCGCTGCCACGACGCGATCGGTGTGCTCGGTGCGGTGTCCGTGGCGACCGCGGCACTCGTGCCCAACTCCCCGGCAGCAGCCATCCTCACCGCCTGGCCGGCCGATGGCGTCGTCACGATCGAACACCCGACCGGCACCTTCGACACCGCCATCGAGGCCGAGATCGACGCCGACGGTCACCCCGAGATACGGCGCGCCGGTATCATCCGCACCGCCCGCAAGCTGATGGACGGAACCGTCTTCCCCAGGGACCATCCGTGACCAAACGCATTCCCGGACCTCACCCGAACCCGCATCGACCGGCGGCCTTCGCCCCACCACCGAATGCCTGCGACGCCCACTGCCACGTGTTCGGTCCGGCCGACCGGTTTCCGTTCGCCGCCGACCGGGCCTACACCCCGCCCGACTCGGGGATCGACGAGTTCGAGGCGCTGCAGGAGACACTCGGCCTGTCCCGGGCGGTTTTCGTGCAGGCGTCGTGTCACGGCACCGACAACGCCGCCATGGTCGACGCCCTGCGGCGGGGCAACGGCCGCTACGCCGGCGTGGCCATGATCGACGACTCGTTCCGCGACGCCGACATCGCCGCCCTCCACGACGCCGGAGTGCGAGGCACCCGGTTCAACTTCGTGGCCCACCTCGGTGGCGCTCCCGACCTCGGCACCTTCTGGCGCCTCGTCGGGCGGGTACAGCCGTTCGGCTGGCATATCGTGCTGCACTTCGACGCGCAGGATCTGCCGGCCTACGCCGAGCTGCTCGACGCCATGCCCTGCCCCTACATCATCGACCACATGGCCCGGGTACCGGTGACCGACGGCGTGGACCAGGCCCCGTTCCAGGCCTTGCTCGACCTGATGGCCGACGAGCGGGCGTGGGTCAAGATCTCGGGGGCCGAACGGCTGACCGCTGACGGTCCGCCCCCGTACGACGACGTCGTGCCGTTCGCCCGCGCCCTCATCGCCGCCGCTCCGGACCGCGTCCTCTGGGGCACCGACTGGCCCCACCCGAACGTCCGCCACATGCCCGATGACGGCGACCTCGTCGACCTCCTGGCCGCGTTCGCCCCCGACGAGGCCACCCGCAACCGCATCCTCGTCGACAACCCGCAAACCCTCTACGACTTCGCCTGAGGCAACGCGCTCGGCTCCGGCAATCGACCCCTAGTGGGGCAACGCCACCTCGAGGATGCCGAACAGCGTGACCAGGCCGCCGGCCAGAACGGCCAGAAACACCGGCACCGCCCGCTCACCCCTGGCGGCGACGGCCACCACCCCGGTGATCGTCGCGCCGACCGCGGCTGCGTAGGCGAACAACATGGGGCCGGTCAGCCACATGTTGTCGAAGAAGCCGTCCCCGCCGCGCTGGCCGACGGCCACCGCAACGGCGAAGAACGACAGACCGGCGGCGAAGGCGGCGATCAGAACCAGCGACCACCGACCCAGCTCGGTTCCCGGAACGGCCATCGGATCTCGCTTTCGACGATTTACCTCCGCGTACACCGTGACCGACACGGCGGCCCGGGTCCAGAGGCGAAGGTCCTTCGGCCTGTCAACCCTGACGGATGTCACGGCGGTCGAAGAGCACGACGGACACGACCAGAAGCGAGGCGACGACGGCGGCGAGCACGGCGGCATGCCCCCAGGACAGCCCGTTCACCAGCGGGTCACTGGTCAGGTAGTAGTAGTTCGGCGTCCAGCGGGCCCAGCCGGAGAATCGATTGGTCAGCGGCAGGTACGAATTCAAGAGGTGGGAGGCGAGAGCGACGCCGATCGTCGCGTACACGGCTGTGGCCGCCCGTCCCGTTGCGGCGCTCACGGCAAGGGCCAGCATTCCGAACGCCAATCCCAGCAGTGTGGCGAGCAGCGACGCGGCGGCCACCCCCGCCACGCTCAGGCCGATACCGGCGATCACCGAGCCACCGACGACGCCGGCGAACGTGGCGGCACCGACGATGACCGCGTTCAGGATCATGGCCAGCACCACTTCGAGAACGACCCTCGAGCGCCGGATGGGATTGGCCAGCAGCAGTCCCATCGTTCGCTGCGACTCCTCGCCCGCCAGACCCCCCACGCCGGCGACGATCGTCACGATCATGATGGCGACCGGAGCCATCAGTGAAAAGGTCTCGATCTCGTAGAAACCCTCGGGCGTCGAGAAGTCGCCGCCGCCGGCGAGGGCGAGAATCTCCTCGGGAAACTGGTCGGAGAGGACGGCGATGTCGCCGGCGATGGCATCGTACATGGGACCCATCAGCACACCCATCATTCCGAACATCGTGACGGCCGTGATGATGAGGAGACCTTGGTGTTCGGAGAACGTCTTGGCCCATGGCCGTGCCACCCGGGCATCGCCGGCCAGGCGATCGAAGATCTGGTCGGTCAGCGGGTGGGCCCGGAGCCGGTCGAGGAGGGTCCCGCCGACGCTGGGGCCCCGCAGGTCGCGCCGGTTGACGGTCACCAGGGCGATCGCGGCGAACAGCGCACAACCCCCGGTCAGCACGGCGATGTGTCCCCAGTCGACGCCGTTGACCAACGGATCGCTTCCCTCGAAGTAGTACCACGGGAACACGCGGACGAGATCGGCCAGCGACTCGACGAGAGGAAGCAGACCCACAGCGAAGAACGAGACGATCATGACGCCCACGGTGATGCCCGAGGCCATCGACCGGTTACCGGTCCATGCGCCGATGGCCATCGCCCCGAAGCCGTAGAACAGTGCGTTGACCAGGAGATGCAGGACCATCGCGCCGATGTCCGTTTCGCCGATCTCGACATCGAGCAGGACGGGCACCAGATGGCCGGCCGCCCACAGGGTGGCGGTGCCGGCCACGGTGAGTGTCACCATGGCACCCATCTTGGACAGCAGGACATGGCTACGGCTCCTGCGGTTCGTCAGCAGCAGCCCGAGCGTGCCCATCCGTTCCTCACCGGCGATCGAGGCCGAGCCCATGGAAATGGCCAGTCCCGTCAGCGTGATGGCCCCGACGAACCCCATCATCACGTTGTAGGAGAGACTGGCAGCGTCGGCGCCCTCGGGAATGCCCATCAGTTCCCGGATCCCCGCGGGGAGGTCGGTGTAGATCGACAGGTCGATGTCGGAGTACACGGCCATGGCATAGAGCATGAACAGCACGAGCGTGGTTGCGGCGATGGCCATCCCCAGCCAGCGATCCCGAATCGCTTTCGTGAACACGGTCTGCAGCAACATCAGACCACCGCCTCGTCGGGCGATCGTGAGCCAACGGCGTCACGTTCCCGTTGTCGGTCGTCCTCGTGGTCGTCGCCCCGATAGTACGTGAGGAAGATGTCCTCCAGATCGGCTTCGTGGGTGTTCACGTCGACGAGGTCGTAGCGCTCGGCAACAGCCCGCAGCAGGACCGCCATCTTCCCGTTGAACGACAGTTCGGCCCGGTGATGGTCGACGATCACATCGCGGACACCGTCGACCGTCTCGAACACCGAGGCTTCGACCGGAGAGCCGAACTCGAGCACCACCCGGCGCATGGCCTTGGCGCGCAGTTCATCGAGGGCCTCCACGGCCACCAGTCGACCCCGCCGGATGATGGCGACCCGATCGGCGACCCGTTGCACCTCCGACAGCGTGTGGCTGGACAGGAACACGGCCCGGCCTTCGGCCGCGATCTCCCGCAACATGGCCTGGAACTCGCGCTGCATCAGCGGATCGAGACCGGTGCTCGGCTCGTCCATGATCAGCACCTCCGGTCGGTTCTTGAACGCCTGGATCAAGCCGATCTTCTGGCGGTTGCCCGACGAGAGGTCCCCGACCTTCCTGGTCAGGTCGGCGTCGAGCCGGTCCGCCAACTCCCGGACATAGGCCCAATCGACGCCTCCCCGCAGGTTGGCGTAGTAGGTGAGGGTGTCATGCCCCGTCAGCTTCGGGTACATGGCCAGATCACCGGGGACGTAGCCGATGTGCCGGCGAATCTCGTGTACCTGGCGGTGCGAGTCGAGACCCAGGATCCAGGCCCGCCCGGCCGTCGGTCGTATCTCGTCGAGGATGGTGCGGATCATCGTGGTCTTCCCCGAACCGTTGGGTCCGAGGAAGCCGTACACCTCGCCCATCCCGGTCTCGAGGTTCAGATCGACCAGGGCCCTCACGTCGCCATAGTGCTTCGTCAAACCCTCGGTCCGGATGGCTGCGGTTGTTTCGGTCACGACACGTCCCCGATCACTCGTCGCTTCGAGGACAGTATCCACCGTCGTCCCGCGCCGCGGCCAGGTGCGAAAGTCCCTCTTCGCGCTCCGGTTTAGTCGGCGGCTCGTTCCATGACCCAGTAGACGGCGAGGCCGATGACCACGAAGACCGTCGCCGGGATGAGCCAGATGCCCGTCAATGCCGCCACCAGCCCGGCGCCCCATTGCCGACCCCAGAGAGCCGACGAAGCCAAGCCGAGCAGGAAGCTGAGGAAGAGACGGCCGAACGCGGTCCACCACGTGATGGAGCCGAAGAAAGCCGCCAGGAGCGCCTGCGCCCCGAAGCCGACGCCGATCACGCCGAGGATGACCCACGGCACGAGGAGGATCCGGCGTGGGCCTTCGGCGGCCCAGCGGGTGCGGGCCGCCACGGCCGCCCACATCAGCCACCGCTTCAACATGGGCACGCCCGAGGCGCCGATCAGGTCACGGAAGAACGAGTCGGCCAGTGTGTCGGATCCGAGGGCGCCGCCGTTCGGCTCCTCGACGATCAGTTGGTCGTGAAGGATGGCGGCCAGTGTGTGGCGGCCGTAGGGGCGTTCGAACCAGCCGAGGAACGGGGGGACCGAGGCGAAGTCGGTGGTGGAGGGTACGTCGGCGAAGGTTCGGGCGGCGTCGACCATCTTGGCCGCCTGGTCGGGGGGCACCTTCTCCTCCAGCTTGCGGCGGTACCGGTCCAGGGTGGGCTGGTGGTCGAACACGAACTTGGTCTTGACCGAGAAGAGCTCCTGGGTGATCTGGGCGACGACGACCTGGCCTTTGTCGTTGTCGACCCGGAAACCGGAGTCGGGGGCCACGACCCAATCCGACCATTCGCTCCCGGAGTGTGCTTCTGATGTCTCGGCTTGTGCTGTCACCGTGCCCCCTCATGGCGTGCCGATACGCTCAGTGTGATGATAGTCCTTCCCTGGCGGGAGACGCTGCGCCGCCTCCCGGCCCTACTTCTGGGCCTCTACCTGTTCGGGGCCGGTATCGCCTTGATGGTTGCCGCCCGCCTCGGCCTGGGACCATGGGATGTGTTCCATCAGGGCGTCTCTGAGCTGACCGGTCTGTCGATCGGGCGGGTCATCAACATCGTCGGTCTCGCCGTCGTGCTCGGCTTCATTCCCCTGCGGGAGCGGGTCGGGCTCGGCACGATCCTGAACGCCATCGTGATCGGTGTTTCGGCCGACCTGACGGCCGCGCTGCTGCCCGATCTGAGCTCGGCGCCGGTGCGGTGGGCGGCGATGCTGGGCGGGCCGGTGCTGATCGCCATCGGCTCCGGCTTCTACATCGGCGCCGGGCTCGGGCCCGGTCCCAGAGACGGCGTCATGACCGGCCTGGCCCGGCGAGGCGTCGACGTGTGGAAGGCCCGGTTCGGGATCGAGCTGACGGTTCTGATCCTCGGTCTGCTGCTGGGCGGTTCGGTCGGGTTCGGCACGATCTGGTTCGTGCTGTCGATCGGACCACTGGTCCAGTTCTTTCTCAATCGGCTCACCATGAAACCGCCACCCGTTCGAGTTCGGGAGGACCGATGCCCACCGGAACACGCAGCAGCGCCGAACGAGTGAATGCCGAACGGCTGAGGGCCGACATCACCGCCCTCGGTCGGTTCGGCGCCACCGATCGGGGAGGGGTGAACCGCACCGTCTACTCCGACGCCGATCTGGCCGCCCGGGCCTGGCTGGCCGACCGGTGCACCGAGGCCGGACTGGGATTTCGAACCGACGCGATCGGCAACTGCTTCATCACGCTGCCCGGATCCGACCCCGACCGGGCCCGAGTTTGGACCGGTTCCCACATCGACACCGTGCCCGACGGTGGCCGACTCGACGGGGCGTTCGGTGTCCTGGCCGGATTGGAGTGCCTGCGGACACTGGCTGTGGCCGACGACTTCCGGCCGTCCGCCACCATCGAGGTGGTGGCCTTCGCCGACGAGGAGGGGGCGTACGCCAGCTTCGTCGGCTCACGGGCATTGGTCGACGGTTGGACGCCCGAGGAATTGTCGTCGCTGACCGGGCGGGACGGTGAGCCGATCGCAGCCGGCCTCGCTCGAATCGGATCGTCGATCGAGGCGGCGGCCGCCGTCCCGACGATCGCGGCCACACCGAATGCCGAGCACGGAGCAGTGGCGGCGTTCGTCGAACTCCACATCGAACAGGGCCCGGTGCTGGAGAACGCCGGACTCGACATCGGCGTGGTCACCGACATCGTCGAGGTCGGCCACGGGACGGTGACCTTCCTCGGGCAGGCCGACCATGCCGGCACCACGCCCATGGACCTGCGGCGCGACGCCACCCGGGCCGCCGGCGCGTTCCTGGTCGGGTTGCCGTCGGTTCCGGCCGAGCACGGCTCGCCGGCCGCGGTCGCCACCTGCGGCATGGTCTCGGTCGAGCCGGGTGCGGCCAACATCGTCGTCGAGGAGATGCGGCTCAGCCTCGACGTGCGGGATCGGGCCGGCGGTGTACCGTCGCTGCAGGACGGCGTCGCCGACCTGGCTCGACGGTGCTCGGCCGATCTCGGTCTGGAGCACCGCTTGGAGTGGGGCAGCGTGACTCCCGGTGTCGCCCTTGACCCGGGGATGCAGCAGCGGGTGGCCGACGCCGCCGACCGGGTCGGAGCCTCCCATCACCGGATGGTGTCGGGGGCCGGGCACGACGCCCAGGTCATGGCCCGGGCGGTTCCCACCGGCATGATCTTCGTGCCCTCGGAGAACGGCCGCAGCCACTCCCCCGCCGAGTCGACCTCGCTTGCCCAACTGGAGGTCGGGGCCAACGTCCTGCTCGGGGTCCTGCGAGACCTGGCGTCGTAGCCTGTCTCGACTACTCGTACTCGACACCCATCTCGGTGAGCTGTTCACGGAGACCGTAGAAGTCGACGCTCAGTTCACCGGCGAGGAGACGGTCGCGGGTTGCGGCCTCGGTGTCGAGCCGGGCCAGCGAACGGTCGAGCGCCCAGTCGGCCTCGTCACGGGGCACGGCGACCACGCCGTCGTCGTCGGCACAGATCACATCGCCCGGGTCGATGATCACCCCGCCGATGGTGATCGGCACGTTCACCGAACCTGGACTCGACTTCGCCGGCCCCTGACACGACACGAATCGGCTCCATACGGGGAACCCCATCTCCCGCAGATCCTGGGTGTCACGCACACCGGTGTCGATCACCAGGCCCCGCACCCCCTGGACCTGCAACGAGGTGGCGAGCAGATCGCCGAACACCCCGTGGGGTGACGGCAGGTTGGGGGTCGTGCTGCCCACGACCAGGATGTCACCCTCGGTGCAGACCTCGACCGCGGCGTGGATCATGATGTTGTCGCCGGGGTGGATGAGCACGGTCACGGCGTTGCCGGCGATCCGGGCCCCGGTTTGAATCGGACGCAGCTCGGCCCCGAGATAGCCCCGCTTGCCGATCGCCTCGTGAACCGATGCCGTGCCGATCGGGGCCAGCCCGTCAACCACCTTCAGTGATGTTCGCTCGATCGAGCGACGGACGACATGCCGGCCCTTCGTGTTCGGGTTCGTGGTCATGATGATGCTCCGGGGATCTCGAGGCGGGGGAAGACCCGCCGGGCATTGTGTTCGAAGATCTTGGCTCTGCCGTCGTCGTCGAGCGACGGGGTGTTGTCGAGGTAGATCTTGGTGTCGTCGTAATGGTTGCCGGTGTCGGGGTCGATGCCCCGCACGGCGCCGACCATCTCGGAGGCGAACAGGATGTTGTCGGTCGGCACGACCTCGACGAGCAGATCGATGCCGGGCTGGTGGTAGACGCAGGTGTCGTACCAGATGTGGTCGAGCAGTCCGGTGAAGTCCCACCCCTGGTCCTCGGCCATGCCCTTGAACCGGCCCCAGTGGTAGGGCACGGCGCCGCCACCGTGGGGGATGATCCAGCGCAGGTTGTCGAAGTCGGCCATGAAGCCCGAGGTGAGGG
>JBFHME010000048.1:0-21215 GCA_041594435.1 Acidimicrobiales bacterium | reverse complement strand
GCGATCGGCAAGCTGTTGAAGGTGGTGGAGGAGCCGCCTCCGTCGACCGTGTTCGTGATGCTGGCCGACACGATCCCACCCGAGATCGTCACCATCGCCAGCCGGTGCGTGCCGGTGGAGTTCGGGCCGTTGCCGTCGGCCGAGCTGGAACGGGCACTGGTGGCCGAGGGCGCCGATCCCGAGCGGGCCGCGGTGGCCGCCATGGCCGCCGGGGGCGACGTCGATCGGGCTCGCCTTCTGGTGACCGACGATGCGTTGGCCGGGCGGGCGGCACTGTGGCAGTCCATACCGGACGAGTTGAACGGAACCGGGTCCCGGGCCTGCGAGCTGGTCGATCAGGTCCGGGAGGGGATGGACGCGGCGCAGGGTCCGCTCGGGGCTCGTCAGGCCATCGAGATGGAGCAGTTGGAGGCCCGGGTCGAGCAGCTCGGGGAGCGGGGATCGGGCCGGGCCGATCTGGTCGCCCAGCACAAGCGTGAGATCAGGCGGTTGCGGACCGACGAGCTGGTGTTCGGACTGGCGGTCATGTCTCGGGTCTATCGGGACCGGCTGGTGGCCGGCTACGACCCGTCTGCGGAGACAGCGCTCGACGCCATCCAGGCCGCCGCCGAGAACCTGGTCCGCAACCCCAACGAGACGCTCCTGTTACAGGACCTCTTTCTCAAGCTGGCCCCGGCTCCCGCCGCTCGTTGACGCCGGTCCGCTGGACCTGGCACCACGTCACGCGGGGTCCTACTCGTCCCAGGCCACGAACACCAGGGCCGCCCCGCCGATCTCGCCGGTTTCACCCCGACCCTGCCAGATGGGAGGCAGATTCTCCCGTGAAACGAGCAGGAAGGTTCCGGTGGCGTCGTAGTCGATGGCGATCGTCGCCGGGTCGAGTACGAAAGCAGCATCCTCGTCACCGGTTTCGACGGAGTAGGCCCGACCGGCCACATCCCCCGATCCGGGGATCTCCAAGGCCAGAACGAGCGCCCCGTCGGAACGGGTGGCGCCGTCGATGATCGGACCGTCAACCGATATCACCGGTCCGACCGCCGTGGGGGTCGACGGTTGTGCGATGCTCACCAGGGTGATCGTCGACGTCCCGTCCCCGTTCACCGCGACGGCCACCGTATCGCCGTCGACCCATGCGACCGCCGTGGCGAAGAACGGAGCGTCGATCCCCTCCGGCGGGCTGACGACCGAGCCGATCAGCTCCGGGCTGACGAGCAGATCGCCGGTTGTGGCATCGTGGATGGCGATGCCGAAGTCGAGGACCGAGACGGCCAGACGGCTGCCGTCGGCGGAGAGTACGGGGTAGGTCCCGTTGACCCGGACCGCCGACTCGGGAACCGGACCCGTGCTCGCCGGGTCGACCCGGAACACGGTGCCGACGGCCGGCTCACAGCAGTCGGCGACCCAGACGGATCCGCCGGCCGCGGCGATCTCCTGGAGAGCCTGGGCGCCACCCTCCTGCTCGCCCGATCCGGCCTCGGCCCCCCAGCCGGGGATGCGCTCGATGATGTCGCCCGAGTCGGTGGCGAGACGAACCAGGTCGTAGCTGCCGGCTTCGACACCCCACATCGAGTCGGGGAGCACGGTGGGTGTGCCGGCGTCGGGATCGACCGGTTCCGGCTCGGCCGGTTCGGTGGTCGAGGACGTGGTCGAGGAGGGGTCGGCCTCGTCGACGGTCGTGCTGGTGGTTGATGTTGATGTCGTTTCGCTCGTGGCCACCTCCGGATCGGGGGAGCAGGCGGAAAGAAACGTGAGCGTCAAGAGTGCGGTGCCGAGGGCCAGGGGCGGACGTCGGGTGGACCGTCGATTCGAATCGGGCATGGCGCTGTTCCTTCCCGGAGCGTTCGGGGCGATGCACCCGTTTTCGGGTCTTCCGTGGCGCACCTGAATCGGCCTCCTGGGAACGCTGAAGCGCCGGCCCGGCGGTGAGCGCGACGACGTGGCGACGGGTCGAGACTACCCTTCCGGCCGCCCGGAGTGGGTGAGCGTTGCGGGCGTTCTGGTCGACCGCATGGCTGCGCTACGGCCACCGGATTTTGCGTCTCGCCGGAAAACGGAGACGCTACGATGGGGGCCCTGCCCGAATAGCTCAGTTGGTAGAGCGCCGCATTCGTAATGCGTAGGTCCGGAGTTCAAATCTCCGTTCGGGCTCCAGGCGCCGAGCAGGGACCAATGGATGTCGATCGGCCGCTGAGCCGGCGGCCGATTCGGCCGGGACACGCTCAGCTTGTTGCCTTCTCATCCCCGAGACCGTCGATTCGAGGTCACGGCCGATTTCCAGGGCGGTCGTCGAGGACGAGCATGAGAGCGCGAAGCCCGGTCTCGAGATGGGCTCGATGATCTGGATCCACCTGGTCGACGATGGCGAGCTGGCGACCGAGGCTCGCCCGTAGGATCCGATCGGTGAGTCTTCTTCCCCGACGGGTGAGGACGACGGTCAGCGAGCGGCCATCTGCTGTGTCTGAGCGCCGTTGCACCAGCTCGGCACTCTCGAGGCGGTCGAGGCGACCGGTGATCGCCGATCGTGTGGCGAGGAGCCGATCGGCAAGATCGCTTGGGGTGAGTGGCGTCGGGGAGCGGCGCACGGCCGACAGCACCTCGTAGTCGCCCAAGGCGCGGAGCCCGTGCTGGACGACGACGTCGGTCATGATCTCCGTAAGGAATGCAGCTGCACGGCGGGTGCGCATGGTGATCTGGATGGTCTCAAGTGGCACGTCGGGCAGGAGTTCGGCCCACCTGGCCACCGCGTCGTCGGTGTAGTCAGCGTCTCGATGGGTCATGCTCCGAGAGTAGACCCCGGGGTTGAATGCCGTTGGTTCAGCGACAAATCACCTTGAAGTTAATTCACCAACGAACTAGTATGGGACATACCTGGATCGCCCGAGGACCCGCACCCGCCGTCGGACCTTCCTCTCACCACTTGGCGGTGCCATGCACCTGTTGTCTGCCCGAGCACCCATCCGCCCACCGGGGAGCGGTGCGCGAAGGCCACCACCTGGGATCAACCGCCCGGTGCTGCACATTGTGCTCTGCTCGACCTTGGTCGCAGCGGCCTGCGGCGCCACTGCCGAGGAGCCCGAGCCTGCTGAGTCTTCGGCGCCCGGTTCGCTCGACTGCGATGGTGGCTCGATGTCGGTGACGATCGTCGAGCCGCCTCCCGACTTCAGCGGTCATCCCACGGCCGGGGAAGCAGTGGGTGCGCTCGCTGCGAGCCTTTCGATCGCCGGCCAGCCGAAACAGGTCGACCTCGAACGGTGGGTCATCGAGTCCGAGACGGGGGTTCCTGTGGCGATCGTCTCGGTTCAACGCTGGTCCGAGGGCGGCTGGTTCGCCGGGGAGATGACCACCTGCGAGGAGAGCGGATGACCCGAGCACGGGCCCAACTTCGCAATGCAAACGTGCGCACTGCGCACACGAGTCACGAGAGGTGAAAGCCATGAAGATACGAGTTATTGCGTTGATCGTCCCGTTGCTCACACTCGGCGCTGCCGGGGCTGCAGGAGCCATCGAGGTGGTCAACTCCAACAACTCCCAAAAGGAGGTCTTTGTCAGCTGGGACTTCAGTACAGCGGATGGGACCTTCGTGTCGGGAAGCGTGCAGGGCATCCACCGAAGAGGTGGCGAGCCGTTCGTGGCGGTCTTCGAAGTCAGCGGCACGCCGATCGTCTGCGACAACGGCACGCCGGATGACCCGAGCGACGACTTCGGGGGTACTCACGTCGAGTTCCTGAACGGATCAGGACC
Source organism: Acidimicrobiales bacterium (assembly GCA_041594435.1). GTDB lineage: Bacteria > Actinomycetota > Acidimicrobiia > Acidimicrobiales > SZUA-35 > JAHELU01. Next base: position 17,474 of record JBFHME010000048.1, on the reverse strand, counting down.
GGGGACGGTGACGATCGACGGCCAGTACCGTGCGGCATCGGCCTCGGCCGTGCTCGATCTGTTCGTCGACAGCTTCGACGACTGCTTCTTCTTCCCCGAGCACGGGAGTGGCGGCACCGTCATCGAGGATGTTCCGGTCGCCCTCGAGGCCACAGCTACCGGCCCGCTGACAAGGTCGACGAGCTCGTCGGGATTCCACATCCCAAGCGAGATCAATGAGACCTTCCGCTTCGATGCACGCTTCCGCACCGGAACCGGCACGGCGACGGTCGGTGAAATGGACCGGAGCGGATTCGCCCAGATCGGAAAGGTGAGCTGGCGGTCTCATAGCAACACCTCCCCATGAGCTGACACCCACGGTCCTCGATGACACGCCGGCCGCCGGATCCCGTGCAAACTCGCCGGGATCCACATGGCCATGGATCGCAGCCAGCCGGCGACGTTGCCGGACGCAATATGGATCGATCCGGCGGTTGCCGCAGCGGTCCTCGCCCTCTCGAGCCGCTGCGCCCACCCCGCTGCCGGGCGAAGTAAACCAGTCGGAGCGGACGGCAGCGGGCCGACGTGGCGCGGCGGAGAACGTCAACCGGTCCTCAAAGGCGGCACGAGGATCTCCCACGGGCGGGCCGACGGTCGCCCGGCGCATGTCGGATTTCATCAGCGCACGTTCGCCCGCAATGGCACCTGTGACCTTTGACCCTGGTCGTACCCGGCCGTTGTCGCTGAGGATGCCTGCAACGGACTGTGAGCGGCACGGCGAAATCGTGGTTGTCGCAGTGAGTGGGGAGCGACGGAGATCATGAGGCGAAGGCTCGTTGTTGCAGTGGTGGCGGTTGGTTTGATGCTGGCCACCGCCTTGATGCCGGTGGACCAGGGCGTGTCTCCGGCCGCGGCCGACCAGAACTGTTTGGGCTGGGAACGAGAGCTCCGCTCCGCGGCCGGGTTCGACGATCTCGGCCGGCCAACGATCGACCGTCTCGACGGCGACCGGCCGTTCGGTCAGGTCCTCCGAGACTGGGTGGCCGACGACTGTCTGCGCCTGAACCACGTGCAGGTGCTCGGTACCCACAACAGCTATCACATCGAGCCGCGTCCGCCGCTGCTCCAGTTCATCGGGAACCTGAACCCCGACGCCGCAGCCTCCATCGAATACACCCACCGGCCTCTGGGTGAGCAACTCGAAATCCTGGGGATTCGACAGCTCGAGCTCGACGTCTACGTTGATCCCGATCCGGGCCGGTTCGCCCTGCCCCTGGGCCAGCTCGTGTTCCCGGCCAGCCCGCCGGTACCGGACCCGGTCAAGCTCCCGCTCCTCGGGCCAGGGCTGAAGGTCCTGCACGTGCCCGATGTCGATTTCGAGACCCACTGTTTGACCTTCGTGGCCTGCCTGCAGGAGCTCGAGGACTGGTCCGACGCCAATCCGGGTCACCTCCCGGTCATGGTGCAGGTCGAGGCAAAGGATGACGCGGCCCTCATCCCGCCCGGTGTCCTTCCGCCGGGTCTGCCGGATCCTGTCACGCCGGTGCCGTTCGGTCCCTCCGAGCTCGACGGTATCGATGCCGAGATCCGCTCGGTGTTCGGCGAGCACCAGCTGATCACCCCCGACGTGGTCCGTGGGGACCGGGCCACCCTCGAGGAGGCGGTCCTCATCGACGGTTGGCCAACCCTGAACGAGACCCGTGGGCGGTTCCTGTTCACGCTGGACAATGAGGGCACCGAACGCGACCTGTACATCGCCGGGCACCTGTCGTTGACGGGCAGGGTCATGTTCACCAGCTCACCGCCGGGTACACCGGAGGCGGCGTTCGTCAAGCTCAACGACCCGGTTGCCGACGAGGCGCTCATCAAGTCGCTCGTGGCGGCCGGCTACATCGTCCGTACCCGAGCCGATGCCGACACCGTCGAGGCCCGGTTCGGGTTGACGGTGCGGCGTGACGCGGCGCTGGCCAGCGGCGCCCAGTTCGTCAGCACCGACTACCCGGAACCCGACCCGGCCTTCGGCACCGGCTACGTCGTCGACCTCCCCGGTGGCGACGTCGCCCGCTGCAACCCGGTGCTGTCACCACCCGGTTGCGACCCCTCCACGCTCGAGGGCTGACGAGTTGAAGGGTCCCGAAATCTCAGTCGCTGACCTTGGCCCCTTGCCGGCGGCGGCCGGCCGTGGTGTGGTGACGGAGATGAGCACTCGATGTGGGACCCTGGTGGTTGTCGCATGTCTTGTCGAAGGTGACTTCGTCGGTTGGCGCGTTGCGCGGCATCGCGGTCAACGAGCCGCCCGCAGTAGATCGACGATGTCGTCCTGGTTGCGGTTCTCGGCCAGCACCAGCGGATCCTGACCGTCGCCGGTGGCCAGCGTCGGATCGGCCCCGTGATCGAGTAGCAGCCGCACGGTCTTGACGTAGCGTTCCGACCCGTCGCCGAGCAGGATCGCCTCGTGCAGCGCCGTCCACCCGAGGTTGTTGACGTGGTTCACGTCGATGTTGGTCTGCAGCAGGCGCTCCACCACGTCATGGTGCCCTCGCTCGGCGGCCCGGATCAGGCCGGTGCCGTTGAAGCCGTCGAGGGAGGTGACGTCGGCGCCGTTGTCGAGTGTCAGGTCGAGCAGCTCGAGGTGGCCCTCACTGGTGGCGATCAGGTAGGCGCTCTGACGGGTGTCGTCCTGAGCGTTCACGTCGGCGCCCTGCTCGATCAGCGTCCGGGCGGTCTCGATGTCGTTGGCCCACGCCGCCTCGATCAGGCGGTCGTTCCCTTCGGTGGCACTCACGGCTCCCCCGCTTCCGTTGTCGGGCGACGACGAACCGCAGCCGGTCAACACACTGATGAGTGCGCAGAAGAGCAGTGTCGTGGTTCGCATCACGCCAAGCCTAACTAACTCGTCACCGGCCACCGGAGACGCCTACACATCGAGTGCCCGCTGTCTAGGCTGCCTACGTGACCACGTCGCAATCACAACTGGGCGGTCGTTTCTGGTCGCTGTGGTCGGCGTTCACCACCAGCAACCTCGGTGACGGCCTGTCGCTGGTGGCCTTCCCCCTGCTCGCCATCAACCTGACCGACGACGCCCGGCTCGTCGCGGTGGTTTCGATGGCTCGCGTCCTCCCGTTTCTCGTCGTCGGATTGCCGGCCGGGGTGATTCTCGATCGATCGGACCGCCGGGTTCTGGCCATGTTCGCCCAGGTCGGCCGAGCCGTCGCCATGGGGCTGATGGCGGTGGCCATCGTCAATGACGCGGCAACCATCGCACTCACCGCCGCCGTCGCCTTCGCCGTCGGAGTGGGGGAGGTCATGGTCGACGGTGGACTACCGGCGCTCGTGAGAGAGGTCGTGAGACTGGACCAGCTGGAGGTGGCGAACTCGCGCTTCTCGGCGACGCAAACGGTCAGCAACATGTTCATCGGGCCGCCGGTCGGGGCGCTGCTGTTCGGCTTCGACCCCGCGCTCGCCTTCGCTGCTGCGGCCGGCTTGTACGTCGCGGCAACCGGAATGCTGACCCGCGTGGTCGGGTCGTTCAAGGTGGTCCTGGAGGAGGAGGGTGGCGCCAGGGTCTCGTTCGCGAAGCAGATGACGGTCGGACTGAAGTATGTGTGGGCCCACCCGGTTCTCCGTCCACTGGCGCTCACCGTCGCCGCGTTCGCGTTCGTCGGCGAGGCGGGCAATGCGGTCCACGTCATCCTGGTCACTCAGCGGTTCGGGCTCGGCGAATTGGGCTATGGGCTGATCGTGGCCGTCGACGGTGTGTTCTCGATCATCATGTCGTTCTTCGTGGCCGGTCTGGTCAAGCGGAGGAGCCACTCGTTCTCGATGCGGCTCGCCGTCGTCTCCTTCGTGATATCGGCTTGGCTTCTGGGGTTCACCACCGTGCTCGCCGGCCTGGTGCTCGGCGCCGTCATGGGCGGACTGTCGGACCCGAGCTGGAACGTGGTCTCCGGTACCATCCGCCAACGACTGGTGCCCGACGAGGTGTTCGGCCGGATGATGACCGCCTACCTGTTCATCGCCTGGAGCGTGCAGCCACTCGGGGCCCTCGTCGGCGGCGTCATCGCCGAGGAATGGGGTGCGCAGTGGGTGTTCGTGATGTCGGGGACCGTGGTCGCCTCGCTGTTGTTCTTCGCCCGGCCGATGTTCCGGGCCGTCGACCAGGCGATGGGTTCCGGGGCGGGTGATCCGGCCGCGGCGATGAGCTGATCGCCGCCGCCGTGCCCTTCGGAGGCTGGTGACGCCGGAGCGGCCATCGGCCCGACCTCAGGGGCGGTGCCGACCGGATGCGTAAAGTAGCATCGACATGAACGGCCAAGTAGTTCGGGAGCCAGATGACCACGACGTCCACGCTGAAGATGCCCGGGACATCGAAACCGTGGATGAACGGCGCCGAGGCCAACTCAACGGTGGCCGGATTCCATGGCATCGAACCGGACGATGAGGCGCTGATCGATCCGGCCGATATCGATCGACCGGGTGAGCGGGTCGTGCCGATTGTCATCACACCCGACCGGAAGGCATGAGCTGCCGAGTCCTGATGGCCGCAATCGTCGTCATGTCGATGTCGGCCTGCGCAGCCCAGTCGGCGAAAGGATCGGCAGGGCAACCGGATTCCACCACTTCAACCAGCACCGATGGCTCCTCGATCGCCGAGACCGTGGACGCCCCGACCGAACAAACCGTCGGCCGGGGCCGGCCGAGCACACAGAACACGCAGCCAACGACGACCGAACCGACCCGAGGCGAGCTGGTCATTCACGGTGTCGGCGACGTCAACCTCGACCCCGCCTACATTCCCAACCTGGCCAACCACGGCTACGGGTTCGCCTTCGAAGGCCTCGACGGCTTGTTCGAAAACGACGATCTGACAGTGGTGAACCTGGAGTGTGTGCCGTCGGATCTCGGTCGACCACTGGACAAGGCGTTCACCTTCCGCTGCGATCCCGATGCCCTCGCCGTGGCCAGAGCCAACGGCGTCGACGCCGCCAATCTGGCCAACAATCACAGTCTCGACTTCGGCGTCGAGGCCATGCTCGACGGCCTGGCCAACGTCGAGGCGGCCGGCATCGCCGCAGTCGGCGTCGGACACGATCGACAGCGGGCCACCGCCCCGGCCGTGTTCGAAACCAATGGATGGACCATTGCCGTCCTTGGCATGAACGGTGTCGTTTCAGCCGAGTGGTGGTTGGCCGACGACGACCGGCCTGGTACGGCCAGTGGGGACGACCTCGAGCAGATGGTGGCCGCGGTGGAGGCGGCCGGCGAGGCGGCCGACATCGTCGTGGTGAGCATCCACTGGCTGTGGGAACTGGAGACGACGCCTCGACCCGACGATGAGGAGCGGGCAAGGGCGATGATCGCCGCCGGAGCCGACATCGTGTTCGGTCACCACCCTCACCGGCTGGGCGACGTCGACTTCATCGACGGCCGACCGGTCTTCTGGACGCTGGGCAATTTCGTGTGGCCCCGCTTCTCCGATGCCGGCGCCACCACCGCCGTGGGGCGGGTCGTCATCGGCCCCGACGGCGCGATCGAAGCGTGCCTGATCCCGGCTTTCATCGCCACATCGGGTCGACCGGAGCTCACCGGGCCGCCCTCCTGTCACGGCGAGCCGACCTGACCGGGCTCAACCTGTGGCAACGATCCGTCCGGCGTCCCAGCCTGGAGCGCGGCCACCCGATGGTGGTTGGAGCAGCTCGACGGCGATACCGCAGCGGGTGAGGACCCAGGCGATGATCGAGTTCGAGTTCCACATCTCCCCGGTGGCCGCTTCGTCGCGGCCCCATACCAGGATCGGAACATCGGGTAGGAGCTCGAGAACCCGCGTGCCCGTCGCGGGGTCGCTGGTCAGGCGGACCGGACTGCCCACGGCGGCGTCGATGTCGGGGATGGTGCCGTCGCGCCAGCACCGGATCTCGTAGCGGAAGATGCGGAAGCGTCCCGCGGCGCGGATTCCGACGGGACCGACGGCGACGACGCCGCGGGCCTCACCGTCGTCGTCGGGAACCGGGGCCTGCTCGACGGTGTAGCGACCTTCGGGCACCGACACCTGGAGTGCGGCGTGGTAGAGATCACAGGGCGGCCGTCGGTGACGACGCGCCGACATCGTCTCGAAGAGACGGCCGCTGACCTGCACGATCGGTGAACCGGCACCCAGCGGGATCCAGTAGAGATCGACTGCCGACTCCGTTGCGGTCATGGTGGGGCTGCTCCTCGGGTGGACCGGTGGCCTGATGGGCGCGAGGTCGGCGGACGACTCGCGTCTTCACGATGAGCGCAACGGGATAACCGATTTAGGGCCGAAAGTCACCACCCACCGCCCAACTCTTCCTGAAAAATCCGCGCATGGTGCGCATCTGGTTCGGGAAGAGTTGAGGGGCTACTCAACGTCACGGTCACACAAACGTCGAGCCCCCGGCCCGCCCGCATCATGGCATTGGCCACGGACCCGTGGATCAGCAGCTCGGCTCCCCGAACGCCGTAGACCATCGGCAGGACGACGGGGCCGTCGTCGGTGGTCACACCGACGTGGGCGATCAGACCGGCGTTCAGTATCGAGCGGATCGCGTCGGGGTCGCGTTCCGACGCGGGGCCCGCGGATTCAGCCGACGTCATGGGGTCATCATCATCGTGAACGCACCGACAGCGCCTCCCGGGTTCGCTAGGCCGCCTTCACCTTGGCCCGCCGGCCGATCTCGTCGAGGATGTGGCGGAGCGTGTCGTAGTTCTCGTGGCGCACCCGCACCCAGGCGTTGGCCTTGTAACCGGCTTCGACTCCCTGGGTTGGTGTGCCCGGATCGGGGAAGTGCGCGTCCACGATGTGCGGACCGAACTCGGCCTGCAGCCCTTCCAGCCCCTCGTAGCCGGTGATGTGGCCGTCCTGGCTGGGACGCAGTGCGATCATGCCTGCGGCGTACCGGCGGGAGGCCCGGGCGTGGGTGTGACCGTGCACGATCAGCTGCGCCCACTCCCGGTACAGGTCGAGTTCATTGCCGGCGGAGTACACGTCCCACATCGACACCCCGGGCGGGCGGCAGCCGATCTCGGAGAACTTCAGGCCCTTTGGCCCGAAGAACCACTCCATGTGGGTGGCCGAGGTTTCGATGTCGAGCACCTGCAACACTCGTCGACCCATCTCCCGGACCTCCGCGTAACGAGGATCCTCGACCTCGTTGGTCGCCACGATCTGGGGGGAGATCCAGCGGGTTCGCATCGCCTCCAACACGCCGGGGTAGTAGTGGGAGATGAACTCGTGAGCGACCTCGCCGTTCACCGTCAGCGTGTCCCAGAAGCCCTCGTGACCCTCTACGAACTCCTCGATCGCCACGGACGCACCACCCCCGACGCCCGCCGCTGCAAGCGCCCCCAACAGGGCCGGCTCGTCGTCGACCCTGGTGGTGCCCGCGGCCCCCGCCCCGTCACGTGGTTTCACGATCAGTGGGTAGCCGACCCGGGCCGCGAACGCTCGGATCTCCTGGACATCGCCAGATCCCAACGACTGGGCGGTCGGTATTCCGGCGTCGGCCAGCACCTGTTTCATCGACGGCTTGTCCCGACACAGCCAGGCTGTACGTGCGGACGTGCCGGGAATCGTGCACCGCTCCCGCACATGGGCGGTCGGGAGGATGTGAGCCTCGACGGTGGCCTCCAGCCGGTCGACCCACCCCCGCTCCTGGATCGATCGCACGGCCCACTCGAGCGCGCCCTCGTCGACGACCGACCCGATCTGGTAGTAGCCGCTGAGCCAGCCCTGCAGGTCGGCGTCGAGCGCATGATGGTCGCGCTCGCCGATTCCGGTCACCGTGGCCCCGACCTGCACGAGAGCCCGCACGAACTCGCGCTGGTTGCTCGGAAAGGCCGGTTCGACGAAGATCACATGCATTGCGGAACCTCCACGTGGCTCGTCGGCCGGAAAACGGTGACCGATGGCATACCAACAGTTTCGTGGCCAAAACTATCCCGCTCGCCCGAACGAGTCGAACCGACATAGGATCGGACCATGACCGCACTGGTCCTCGTTGTTCCCTACGGGCTTGCCGGCACGATGCGTTTCGTCGACGCCGCCGCCGGCCTCGATGGTGTCACGCTCGGCCTCATCTCCCACCAGCCCGCCTCCGAGCTGGCCGCGAAGATGTCGCCCGACACCAGAGGCCGTATCCGCGGATTCGTGCAGATCGACGACGCCTTCAACCCGGATCGTCTCGAAGCCGGCGTGCGGCGAATGGCCGCTGAGCTCGGTACCGATCGGGTGGATGGGCTGGCGGCCATCCTCGAGCCGTTGCAGGTCCCCCTTGCGGTGGTCCGGGAACGGCTCGGAATCCGTGGGATGGACGCCGCCGAAGCCGACCGGTTTCGCAACAAGAGCCGGATGAAGGACACGCTGCGGGCCGCCGGGCTCCCATGCGCCCGCCATCACCTGGCCACCTCGGGCGCCGAGGCACTCGCCTTCGCCGAGGAGGTGATGCCCCTGGTGGCCAAACCACCGGCAGGCGCGGGTGCCATCGACACCTTCCGCATCGACGAGCGATCCCAGCTCGAAAGCTGGGTCGGCCACACCGAACCGACCGTCGAGCGGCCACTGCTCCTCGAGGAGTTCATTCAAGGCGACGAGTTCTCCTTCGATTCGGTCACGGTCGACGGCCAACACGTCTTCCACTCCATTTCGTCGTACTCGCCGACCCCGCTCGAGGTGATGAGCACCCCGTGGATCCAATGGACGGTGCTGTTCCCCCGGCACATCGACGGCCCGGAGTTCGCCCCGATCGCCGAGGCCGGGCCGAAGGCGCTGTCCGCGCTCGGCATGGTGACCGGCATGAGTCACATGGAATGGTTCCGCCGCTCCGACGGGTCGATCGCCATCTCCGAGGTCGGGGCCCGGCCGCCCGGCGCACAGATGACCAGCCTGCTGTCCTATGCCCACGGCCACGACTTCTACCGGGCGTGGGCCCAGCTCAACGCCTTCGGGACCTTCGATCCGCCGCCCCGCTCCTACGCCGCCGGGGCCGCATACCTGCGAGGAATGGGATCGGGGCAGGTCAGCTCCATCGAGGGCATCGAGGCCGTACACCGCGAACTCGGTGATCTGGTGGTCGAGGCTCGACTGCCGGCCGTCGGCCAGGCCAAATCCTCGAGCTACGAGGGTGAGGGCTACGTCATCCTCCGCCACCCCGAAACCGATGTCGTTGCCGATGGGCTGAAGAAGATCGTGTCGGGTATCCGGGTCCATCTCGCCGACCAATCGTGAGAGTGAGCGTGCCGTCATGAGTTCCAACCTGCATCGCCCCCAGGTGTTGATGATCTCGCCGGCGTTTCCCGCCGACGTGGCCTACTTCACCCGGGCCCTTGCGGAGGTCGACGCGGTGATTCTCGGCGTCGGCGATCAGCACGATCTACCGCCGGACATCGGCCGGCTGCTGTCGGGGTACCTGCACATTCCGAACCTGTGGGACGAGGACAACACCGTCAATCGGGTGGCCGAGTGGCTGGGCGGCCACCACGTCGATCGCGTCGAGTGCCTGTGGGAACCCGGAGTGGTGCTGGCCGCCAAGCTACGGGCCCGCCTCGGTGTGCCGGGTATCTCGGTTGACCAGGCCTACACCTTTCGCAACAAGGAGTCGATGAAGCAGGTGCTCGATGCGGCCGGAATCCGCACCCCGCACCACTACAACGCCACCACGAAGGACCAGGTCCGGGAGGCGGCGGCCACCATCGGCTTTCCCGTCGTGATCAAGCCGATAGACGGCGCCGGATCGGCCGATACGTACACCGCCGGCGATGAGACCGAACTCGAGACGGTGCTGTCGCTCGTCGAACACGTGCCCGAGGTGGCCGTCGAGGAGTTCATCGACGGTGAGGAATTCACCTACGACACGGTCTGCGCCGACGGTCAGGTGTTGTGGGAGAGCGTCACCTGGTACCGGCCGAAGCCCCTCGTGACCCGTCTCAATCCGTGGATCAGCCAGACCGCCATCTGCCTGCGCGACCTCGAACCGGTGGCGGCCGGTGTCGATCTCGGCCACCGGGTCCTGAAGGCACTCGGTTTCGGCACCGGGTTCACCCATATGGAGTGGTTCCTCACCTCGTCGGGGGAGGCGGTATTCGGTGAGATCGGCGCTCGGTCGCCCGGCGGCCGGCTCCCTCACGGCATGAACTTCTCGGCTGACGTCGACGTCTTCCGGGGCTGGGCCGAAGCCGTCTGCTACGGCTCGTTCAGCCAGGACACCACGAAGACCTACAACGCCTGCCTCGTCTTCAAGCGGGCGGTCGGCAACGGGTCCCACATAACCCGAATAGAGGGCCTCGACCCGATCCTCGCCGAATACGGCTCCTACATGCCGGTCGTCGACCTGGTCCCGCCGGGCCAGCCCCGTCGCGACTGGCGGCAGGTCGTGACCGGCGACGGTTGGATGGTTGTTCGCCACCCCGACCTCGACACGGCGCTCCATCTGGCCGACCGCCTGGCGTCCGAGGTGAGAGTTGTGGCCGACTGATGCCCGACAACGCCCCCACAGAGCCGACGGGACGTCCGATCATCCTGCTCGGCCCCCAACGCCAGCAACCCGGCGTCGGCAAAGCGGTTGCCGACCTCGGCATTCTCGGTCCGCTGGCCGTCGTCACCGCCGGTTGGGAGGAACGAGAGCTGGAGGACGAGGAGCTGATCCGGGAACTCGAGCGGTCACAGAACCAAGGCGGGTCGCATCAGACCATCAACCTGTCGCTGTTCCCAAGGGCCGACGAGGTCTTCACCCATCACCCGGCGCTGCGGGAGCTGATGGCTGAACGGGAGAACCGCCGTAAGATGCTGCGGGAGCTCTACAACCTGCGGTTGGCTCCCCAGCTCGTGGCCTGCCGGGAGCTGCTCAACAGGGTTGATCTCGATGCGCACGACCGCCCCGACGACCCCCTGTACGATCCGGAGATCGATGATGCCATCGAGGGCGTTCGTCGTCTCGACGATCACCATCTGGCCCGGGTCTCGGAACTCGAAGCGGAGATGGCCGAGCGTTTCGCCGGCGATCATGTCGACCATCCGGTGCTGCTCCACCATCGCCGCCAGGTCGCCGAGCTGGTTGCCGCAAGTGGTGCGTTGCTCATCGCCGGTGGCCACGTGGGCACGCTGATGTCGGTGCTGCGACTGTTCGACGTCATGAACCTGGCGGCCGACAAGCCGGTGGTGGCCTGGTCGGCCGGGGCGATGGCGATCGGGGAGCGGGTCGTGCTCTTCCACGATTCGCCGGCGAGAGGAGCGGGCGACGCCGAGGTGTTCGGCCCCGGCTTCGGTCTGGTGCCCGGCATCATCCCCCTCCCCCACGCCCGCCATCGGATCGCCCTCGACGATCGACGCCGGGTGGCGTTGATGGCCCGGCGGTTCGCCCCGTCGGTCTGTGTTGGACTCGACTACACGGCCCGTATCGACAGCACGGCCGCCACCGGGGGCGTGAGTCTCGACACCGAGACGGGCTCGGATGCCGGGAATGTGCTGGGCGCCGGCTGGCAGGCCACCGGCGAGGTCACCGTTCTGCAGCCGGGTGGTGGCGTCATGACCACCGGCGCCATCGAAGCGACTCGGCCACCCATCCCGCCGCCCGTGCCCGCGACCGTGGTGGCCACCGATTCGACGGCACTCGTGGCGTCACTGGCCAACGCCGCCCGTTCCGGACCCGACGCCCTGACCCGTGCCTTGGAGCAGAGGAGCTTTCCGGTCGTCGGCGACGGGTGGGCCCTGTTCGTGTATCGGGGGCAGGCCGACGACGTCCGGCTGCACCATTGGGTGTCGGGGCTGCCGTCGTCACAGCCGTTCACCCGGGTGCCCGGTACGGACTTGTGGACCTATGTCGGTCCGCTCCAGCGCCGCGCCCGCGTCGAATACAAGTTCGAGGTGAGGCGAGGCGGGCACCACGAACTGATCCGCGATCCGTTCAACTCGTACGAGGCCCGGGATCCGTTCGGAGCCAATTCGGTGGTCCGCGGCCCCGACTATCAAAGTCCCGATTGGGCCCAGGGGCAGCCGTCGACCAGGCGAGGAACGGTCGTCAATCACCATCTGCACAGTTCGGTGTTCGGTGGACCCCGGGCCTACTCGGTCTATCTGCCCGCCCGTTTCCGGCCGGAACGCCGCTACCCGCTGGTGATCGTCCATGACGGCATCGACTATCTCCGATACGCGTCGCTGGTCAACGTGCTCGACAACCTCATTCACCGTCTCGAGATCCCACCGTTGATCGCCGCGCTCACCCAGTCGCCCGATCGCCTGAACGAGTACGGGGCGAACCCGGATCACGGGCGGTTCCTCACGGAGGATCTGGTGCCCGACCTCGAGTCCCGCTACCGGCTGGCCGACGTCGACGATCGGGTGCTCCTCGGTGCCAGCTTCGGTGCCGTCGCCAGCCTGCACGCCGCCTGGTCTCATCCGGGTGCGTTCAACAAGCTGCTGCTGCAGTCGGGCTCGTTCGCCTTCACCGACGTGGGCTCCCACGATCTCGGGCCGGTGTTCGATCCGGTGGTGGAGTTCATGAATCAGTTCCGGGCCGAACCCGGCCGTCCAGCCGACCAGATTTTCGTGTCGGCCGGCGTCTACGAGTCGCTGATCTATTTCAACCGGTCACTGCTGCCGGTCCTCCAGGACACCGGGGCCCGCGTCCGGATGGTCGAGGCCCCCGACGGTCACAACTGGGAGAACTGGCGCGACCATTTGCGGGAGGGGTTGACCTGGCTTCTGCCTGGACCTCAGTGGTTGATCTACGAGTAATGTTGGCCCATGGCCAATGACTCCATACGGCACATCGGACTGTCCCTCGGAGCCGACATCTGTTGGCCGCGATGTTACGAGGACATCATCGCCGCGTTGGATCCGACGGTCGTCGTCGACGGCGAGCGCGTCGGCTTTCGGCTGGACCGGGTCCGCATCGAGCCGTTCGCGCTCGCCGACCCCACACCCTATGACCTGGTCATCGATCGCCTGACCCATTGGTTCTCCAACACCCGGGAGTGGATCAAGAAGGCCGTGATCCTCGACGACCTGTACGTCTTCAACAACCCGTGGTCGGTCCAGTCGATGGAGAAACAGACCACCTACTGCGCCATGATGCGCCTCGGGCTCAACATCCCCGACACGATCATGATCCCCAAGAAGGAGTACGAGGGCTCCGCCGACCTGGAACCGACGCTCGAACGCTACGCCGACATGTTCGACCTGGAAGCCGTCGGGGCGAGTCTCGGCTATCCGATGTTCATGAAACCCTACGACGGCGGGGGCTGGCGGGGGGTTTCGAAGATCGACGACCCCGGCGCGCTGAAAGAGGCCTACGACTCCAGTGGACGGTTCCTGATGCACCTGCAGAAGGGCGTCATCCCGTATGACAACTTCGTGCGTTGTATCGGCATCGGTCCGCAGACGAGAGTGATCGAATACGACCCGGCAGCCCCGCTCCACGCGCGCTACACCCCCACCTACAACCACCTGTCCGATGATCACATGGCGGAGGTCAGGGCCATCACGCTCACGATCAACACGTTCTTCGGCTGGGACTTCAATTCGTGTGAATCGCTTGGCCAGAACGGCCGCTGGTATCCGATCGACTTCGCCAACCCCTGTCCCGATTCCCAGGTCACGTCGCTCCACCGGCATTTCCCCTGGCTCGTGCTCTCGAAGATCCGCTGGTCGCTCTACTGTGCCGCCACCAAACGCCCGTTCCGTCGTAATCTCGACTGGGAACCGTTCTTCGAGATCGCGGCCACCGAGGCGTCGTACTCCGAGAAGATCAAGGCCTACGGGGAACTTGCCGAATCACACTTTGACACCGAGCGGTTCGAGGAGTTCTGCGACACGAACCTCGCCGAACTCGACGAAGTGGCCCACGACTACTTTGCGAGCGACCCGTGCAAGAATGCCGTGAGAGAGAAGGTGGCCGCCCTGTATCCCGAACATGAAATCGAGGAGTTCACGGAGCGTTTCTGGGCCGCCATCGGCGTGTGGCGCGACGAGGAGTCGCTCGGAGGAGGACGCCGGTGAGTGGCGGAGCCGGAGGCGACCCATGAGCAGCGGAGCCGGAGGCGACCCATGAGCAAGGAATCGGTGACATGGTATTCCGAGCGGGTCGAGCGGGAGGTTCGCTTCACCCGGTGGGGTGAGTTCGGCGTACCCGTACTCTGTTTTCCGACCGCCGGTGGCGATGCCGAGGAGATCGAGCGCAACCACCTGGTCGACTCGGTGGGTTACCTTCTGGACTCCGGCCGGATCAAGTTGTATTCCGTGGACTCGGTGCCGGGCACTGCCTGGCTGGCCGAACACAATCGTCCGCCGTTCGCCACCCGAATCCAATCCGCCTACGACCAGTTCCTGGTGCGTGAGGTGCTGCCGGCCATTCACCTCGATTGCGGCGGACCGCTTCCGGTGATAACGGCCGGAGCTTCGGTCGGTGCCTACAACGCACTCGCCGCCCTGTGCCGGCATCCCGACCTGTTCTCCAAGACCATCTGCATGTCCGGCACCTACGATCTGTCCGCGTTCATCGACGGGGAGGTCGACGAGGACTGGTATCACGCATCGCCCCTTCATTTCGTTCCGAACCTGAGCGAGGATCATCCGTTGCTGGCGGGTCTCCGCACCCGATTCGTGATTCTGGCCCACGGGAAAGGCCGCTGGGAATCGGCTGAGGAGTCGTGGCGGGTGGCCGATGTGCTTGGCCGGCGGGGAATCCCCAACCGGGTCGATGAGTGGGGCGAGGAATGGGACCATGATTGGCCGACGTGGCGGGCAATGTTGCCCGTGTATCTGGAAGAATTGCTGTAGGCGTAGTCGGAGGAGGAACCCCGCTGAAAACCGAACTTGTCGAGCCCGGCCGAGAAGAACCGCCGGTCGAGCTGGGACCGACCGACGATCCACCTGATCATCCGATTGCCGGAATCTGGCTGTACGAATCGGATGTCTCGCTTCTCGCCTACCTGTTGCAGGATCTTCGAGCCGCGGTCCGTCTGGCGTCGCGGGGCGAGTTGACGCCGCAGCCGTACCAGTCGATCACGTGGACCGTGCACGGCCTGCAGCGTCGGACCGTGATCTGCCGGCCCGAGCCGCTGTTCCTGTTCGGTGACGTGCAGTTCGTCGGGTTCTTCGGTGATCGGCGGAACGACAGCGCCGATTCCGGCATCGACGAGATCGAACTCGACGTGGTCGGACAGTTCGTCAACTACCCGGGGATACTCGCGTACAGCTCGATCGAGCTGGTCGACAAGCAATGGGCCAATCTGGTGATCCACGAGTCGCCTGACGATCGTGAACAGTGGCGGACGTGCCCGGTGCACAAGACCGCGGTCGAGATGGTGTCGCCCAAGGCCTACACCGGCGTGAGGATCCACAATGGCCACATTCCCGGGGGGGTCATCGGCACGGCTGCTCCGGTGCTCGAGTGCACCAAGTACTGGGATTTCGAGGTGACGCCCATCTGGAGGGCTCGTCGTGACCTGCCCGGCGGCGCCACCGGTACCGTGCGTCGCCCAGCCGCCGGCCCCGGCGCCTGATGGGCGTTGGGCGACCGCTTCGAATCGCCACGCTGCTCGGCCCGAACACCGTCGTCGACCTGCGACGGATCGGCCTGCACCTCGACGATCGTGGTTTCGGCGCCACGGTGGTCGAGGTCGACACGACGGGGGTCGAGGCCGCGGCCGCCCTGGCGGAAAACGAAGTCGACGTGCTGTGGGCCTGTGGTCTGCTGACCGCTCAGCTGGTGACCGCCGGCGTCGCCGTCGAGGTGGTGGCTGCGCCGGTCTTCGACGGCGAATCGGCGGCGGTCTACCACTCGGTGATCGTGGCCCGTCGTGGCGAGGCGACGCCGGGTCGCCGCCTTGCCGTGAACGAGTTCGGTTCGTGGTCTGGCTACCGGGCCCTGATCCATGATGCCGCGGAGCGAGCCGATGACCGCTGGCACCCGCAGAACGTGGACGAGATCGTGGTCACCGGCGCTCACGTCGACTCGGTCGCTGCGGTTGCCGACCGCCGCGCCGATACGGCCGCCGTCGATCACTCGATCTGGGCCTGGCTGGTCGCCACCGAACCGGAAGCGACGGAGGGCCTGGTCGTGGTCGACCGAACCGTCGACTGCCCGGCGCCGCCGTTCAGCCTCGGCCCGTCGCTTCCGGATGACGATCGCCGTGGAGTGACCGGTGCACTGTTCGGTTTCGTCGGACCTCCGTCACTGGTGCCGGCATCGATCGACGACTACCGCTTCATGCTCGCTTGATCGTCGGTCGCGCTCGACGCCAGGCCATTGTCAGCTCAGGCGTCGGGTGCCAGCCAGACGGCCGTGTCGGGTGGGAGATCGTTGTCGGGCCGGCGACCCGACGACAGAACGACCTCGCCGGGCGGAAGGCACGCCGCAGCCATCGGCTCGGATCCCATGTTGACGACCACGGTTGCTCCGGTGCCACGACGGAAGGCCAGGGTGTCGGCTCCCAGATCCAGCATCTGCAACTGTTCGTCCCGGCGGAACAGGTCGTTTCGCAACGAGATCGCAGTCCGGTAGAGGTTCAGGTCGGAGTCGGGGTCGTTCTCCTGGGCCTCTGCGGACAAGTCGCCGAAGATCGGAGGTTGGGGGAGCCACGCCCCGTTGGTGCCGAAACCGAACGACGGGCCGTCGACGGCCCAGGGAATCGGCACCCGGCAGCCGTCGCGACCCTTCTGCGTATGGCCCGACCGCTCCCAGGTCGGGTCCTCCAGCACGTCAGTGGGAAGATCCCACACCTCGGGCAGACCGAGTTCGTCTCCCTGGTAGACATACGCCGAACCCGGTAGCGCCAGGGTCACCAGTATGGCGGCCCGCGCCCGGCGAGCACCGGCCTCGGCGTCGAGCGCATCGTGTGGGCCGTCGAGCAGCCATCGCTTGTAGTCGGTCCCCACCGGCAACCCGTACCTCGTCGCGTGGCGGACGATGTCGTGGTTGGACAGCACCCAGGTGGACGCGGCACCGATGGCGGCCGCTTTCGTTGCGGCACCGACGATGATGCTACGGAAGTCCTCAGCCGACCAGGCGGCTTTGAGGAGATCGAAGTTGAACGACTGGTGATATTCGCCGGACCGGAGGTAAAGCGGCAGCCGGTCCGGGTGGACGTTGGCCTCGGCGACCATCATCCGGTCGTCGTACCCGTCGAGAATCGCTCGCCAGCGTCGAATCAGCACGTGCAACTCGTCACGGTCCCAGAACGGGTGGGAGCCGTCGGGTAGGCGCTGTCCCCTTTCGTCGAGCAGCTCGACCGAGACGTCGGGAAACGACAGGTCCTTGATCATGCCGTGCGCGACGTCGATCCGGAATCCGTCGACGCCCCGCTCCAGCCAGAAACGAAGGATGTCATCGAACTCGTCCCGCACCTCGGGATGTTGCCAGTTGAGGTCGGGTTGGCTGGTGTCGAAGATGTGCAGGTACCACTCGCCGTCGTCGACCCGAGCCCAGGCCGAGCCACCGAAGTTTGCCACCCAGTTCGTCGGTGGCTCGCTGCCGTCGACG
>JBFHME010000047.1:0-21431 GCA_041594435.1 Acidimicrobiales bacterium | reverse complement strand
GTCGATCTTCCCGACGGCGTCGCGAAGACCTACGTGTATGCGGCCGGTCCGGGGCCGACCAAGTTCGCCGAGTACTCGGCGGCGGCCGAGGCCGATCCGACCTGGCACCACCATGTGCTCGACGGTCCTCATTTTCTGATGTACAGCCACCCGGACGAGGTCGCCGACATCATCATGAAGGCCGATGGCGGACCGGCCGACTGAACCGCTAGTCGAAATCGAGTTCGAAGGCTCCGAGCGGCCCGTAGTCGAAACGGAAATGATCGCCCGCTCGAATGTCGATCGGTCGGGTGAACGAACCCGCCAGCACGAGCTGCCCCGCCTTCAGCCTCAGACCCTGCTCGCTGTAGCGTCGGGCCAGCCAGACCACACCGTTGGCCGGATGGCCGAGCACGCCGGCCGCCACCCCGGTTTCGGAGACCACCTCGTTGCGGTACCCGATCGCGGCCACCCAGCGCAGATCGACGTCTCGCGGCCCGATGCGATCGCCGCCGCAGACGATGCCGGCGTCGGCCGCGTTGTCGGCGATCGTGTCGACCACGGTCCGGGTGCGCCCGCTCTCGGGGTCTCGACGAAACGACCGGGCGGCGATGAGCTCGACCGCGGGTGTGACCTCGGCGGTGGCGTCGAGCACATCGTCGATGGTGAGATCGGTTCCGCCGAGATCCTCGGCGAGGCGGAAGGCGAGTTCGATCTCCAGTTTCGGGTCGCAGAATCGGCTTGCGGTGAGTCGGCCACCCGGTGCGAAGACCATGGCGTCGGTGAGAAAACCGGAGTCGGGGGTGTCGATGTTCATGGCCTCCTGCATGGCCCGGGAGGTCAGTCCGATCTTGTGGCCGATGAGCCGTTCCCCCCGAGCCAATCTGGTGTCGAGCCAGGCGGCCTGGATGCGGTAGGCGTCGGCGATCGTGGCCGCCGGGTGGACGGCGGTTGTCTGCCTGATCTGGGTTGCCGTGCGTTCGGCTTCGTCGAGCAGCCGTGCCTCGGTCCGAATCTCATCCTCGGACAGGTTTGCCGGGTCGTTCACCGGGTCGTTGGCGGGGTTGTTCACGGGTGTTCTCCCAGGTCGAGTTGGGCGAGTGCGTGCAACTCGTCGAGCAGATGCTGGAGCCGGCGGACCCCGAACCGCTCCTCGATCCGGTTGTAGGCCGCTTCCGACGACGGGGCCACGGTCCGCACCAGGGTGCGACCCCGCATGCTCAGCTCGATGAGCGAGCGGCGCTGATCGTGAGTGGCCACCGACCGAACGATGAGCCCCCGGTCTTCGAGGTTCGCCAGGATCCGCGACAGGCTGGGGGCCAACAGGAAGGTGCGGTCTGCCAGGGCGGTCGGTTCGATCGGCCCGTCGGTGGCCGTGAGGGCTCGAAGTACCCGCCACTGTTGCTCGGTCAGTTCGTGCTCGGCCAGGAGTGGCCGAAAGCGGCACATGGCCGCCTCCCGGGCCCTCAGCAGTGCCATGGGCAGTGATTGCTCGAACGGTCGCATGGAGCCGGAGCCGGTCATGGGGTCTACTTTACACGAACTCCTGAACATGTTAAATATCTAGGGATGGCTGAAACGGCACGACATACGTTCGAGGAGAACCAGGCCGCGGCCGCCAGGCACCTCGCCCGGTTCACCGGCGAGACCCTGCCCCACCTGATCGGCGGCAAACCGACTCCGTCCGTGTCCGGTGGCGGTTTCGAGAACCACTCACCGATCGACGGTGCGTTTCTCGGCACGGTCTCCGCCGGTGAAGCGGCGGACATCGACGCCGCCGCAACCGCGGCCGCCGGGGCATTCGACCAGTGGTCGGCGACGCCCGGGACCGAACGCAAACGAATCCTCCATGCGGTCGCCGACCTGATCACCGAGCGGGCGCACGACATCGCGGTCACCGAGTGTGTCGACACCGGCCAGACCATGCGGTTCATGGCGGCCGCCGCCGTTCGTGGGGCCGCCAACTTCCGGTTCTTCGCCGATCGGGCCCCGGCGGCGGCCGACGGCCTGTCCTTGCCGTCGGCCGATCACATCAACTACACAACCCGTCACCCGATCGGCCCGGTCGGCGTCATCACGCCGTGGAACACACCGTTCATGCTGAGCACCTGGAAGATCGCCCCGGCGCTGGCCGCCGGGTGCACCGTCGTGCACAAACCCGCCGAGTGGAGCCCGTTCACCGCCCACCTGCTGGCCGAGATCGCGCTGGAAGCGGGGCTGCCTCCTGGTGTGCTCAACGTCGTCCACGGTCTGGGGGAACAGGCCGGAAAGAGCCTCACCGAGCACCCGGCGATCAAGGCCATCGCCTTTGTCGGCGAATCGGCCACCGGATCGCTCATTCAGGCCCAGGGTGCCCCGACGCTCAAACGGGTGCACTTCGAGCTCGGCGGCAAGAACCCGGTGATCGTGTTCGACGACGCCGATCTCGATCGGGCACTCGACGCCGTCGTCTTCATGATCTACAGCCTCAACGGCGAGCGCTGCACCAGCTCGAGTCGGGTGCTGATCCAGGAGTCGATCTACGACGACTTCACGCGCCGTCTGGCCGACAAGGTGGCGCGGATTCCGGTCGGCCACCCCCTGGATCCGGCTGCCGTCGTCGGGCCGCTCATCCACCCGCGACACCGCGACAAGGTCTGTTCCTACACCGAACTCGCCCGCACCGAGGGGGCCACGGTCATCGACGGTACGCCCTACCGGGATGCACCGCCGGGCGGCAACTGGGTTGTGCCCCAGCTGTTCGTCAACGCACGCAACACCATGCGCATCGCCCAGGAGGAGATCTTCGGTCCGGTTCTGACCGCGATCCCCTTCGCCGATGAGATCGACGCCGTCGAGATGGCGAACGACATCGACTACGGCCTCGCCGGGTACCTGTGGACCTCGGACGTCGGCCGGGCGCACCGGGTCGCCCACGCGCTGGAGGCCGGCATGGTGTGGGTCAACTCCCAGAACGTGCGTCACCTGCCGACACCATTTGGCGGGACCAAGGCGTCGGGTATCGGTCGCGATGGGGGAGACTGGAGTTTCGACTTCTACATGGAGACCAAGAACATCGCCATCGCCCTCGACACCCACCCCGTCCCCGACCTGGCGACCGGCTGAGCCGGTCGATCTCGAACCTCGATGAGTCTCTACTACGTCCAGAAGTTTCTCTACCAGCTCAACCGTGACCCGGAGCTGCAGGAGCGGTATCGGGCCGACCGGCGAGCAGTGCTCGATCCCTACGAGCTGACCGACGAGGAGATCGAGGCGCTCGTCGAGCCCGACATCGGCCTCCTCTTCCACCTGGGGGTCAACGGCCAGATCCTGATGCACTTCGCCGCCCTCCACCAGATCGAGTGGGCCGACTACCTCCAGCGAATGCGTGACGGCGTGGCCGAACACGGACCGGTGCGCGAGGGCGTCTACGCCATGACCGGCTACGAGGGCACCGAGGCACACGCCGCCCGCCTCGGCCACCGCGGCACCGCGTCCGACTCGTCAGGCTCCCCGTCACCGACCCCCGACCAGGAAGGACCGAGCTGACGATGCCACTTGTCTATGCCGGCGTGTGCAGTCACGCCCCGGGCATCACCGGCCGGGCGGACCAAGCCGACCCCGAGGTGCGAGACGCCTTCTACGCCGCCTACGGCGACATGAGGACGGCAATCGTCCACTCCGGTGCCGAGGCGCTGATCGTCGTCGCGGCCGAACACTTCGCCAACTTCTTCATGGACACGATGCCCGCATTCGCCATGGGCATGGCCGACTTCTACGACGGCCCGATCGAGGATCCGGGCTGGTTGGGCATCGAGCGATTCCGGGCCCCGGGAAACAAGGAGTTGTCGAAGCGCCTGATCACCGAGGTCATGCAAACGGTCGACGTCGCCTACGCCGAGGAGTGGCGATTCGATCATGGCATCGCCGTTCCCCTCCACTTCCTGACCCCAGACTTCGATCTGCCGGTCATCCCGGTCAACATCAACTGTCAAGGCCCACCGCTGACCCCGCTGCATCGGGCGTGGGCGTTCGGTGAGGCGCTGCGCCGTGCCGCCGATTCGGTGGTGGAGAAGGTGGCGCTGGTCGGGACCGGCGGCATCAGCCACTGGCCGGCAACCCCGGATTCGGGCAAGATCAACGAGGAGTGGGATCGCACGTTCCTGGACCGGTGGTGCCGGAACGACCGCGACAGCCTGTTGGCCTACGACGACCTCGGCGTCTACGCCGAAGCCGGACAGGGTGGTTTCGAGATCCGCACCTACGTGGCCACGGCGGCGGCCGCCGCCGGCTCGCCTGGGACGGTGCACTTCTACGCTCCGATCCCGATTTTCTCGGTCGGCTGTACGATCGCGAGTTTCGATCTGGCCGCCTAGGCTCTGGAGCGTCGCGGTCCGCTACACTCCCACCCGACGATGACGGACCCGAGGATCGGGTCCGTTGATCGAATCCGAACTCATGACGATCGCCAACCCGAAAGCCCAATCCCGACCGGAGCTACCCGGACCCGCCCGCTCAGCGCTGGTGCTTGCGCTGATCTACCTGTTCCTCGTTGGGGTCTCGTCGCTCGAAACGGGCATCAAGGCCATGGGAGCCGACACCCAGGAGCAGCTCTTCGCCAATGTGAACCATCCCCTCGCCGGCCTGTTCGTCGGGATTCTCGGCACGGTGCTCGTCCAGTCGTCGTCGGCCAGCACATCGGTGATCGTCGGTCTCGTCGCCAGTCAGGCCCTCGGGGTCGAGCAGGCCGTTCCCATGATCATGGGTGCCAACATCGGCACGACCGTGACCAACACGATCGTATCGCTTGGCCACCTCCGGTCGTCCGCCGAGTTCAAGCGGGCGTTCGCGGCCGCCACCGTTCACGATTTCTTCAACGTCTTTGCCGTGGCCCTGCTCCTCCCGTTGGAGCTGGCCACCGGCCTCATTTCGGGTATCGCCAAGGCGATCTCGGGGATGCTTGTGGGCTCGTCGGGAAGTGAGTGGAAGAGTCCGGTCAAAGCGTCGGTCAAGGCTCCGGTGGGCTGGCTCCAATCGATGTGGGAGACCATCGGCCTGACCGGCAACGTCCTCGGTGTGTTCATGGTCGGTTGCGGTTTGATCATCGTTCTGGCCGCTCTGACGTTCATCACCGGGAACATGCGGCGTCTCGTCGCCGACAGGGTTGAGCGCACGCTCAACGCGGTTCTGGGCAAGGGAGCCGGATTCGTGGCGTTGATCGTCGGTCTCGTCATCACGATCGCCGTGCAGTCGTCGAGTATCACCACCTCCATTCTGATCCCGCTGACGGCGGCCGGGGTACTCACGCTTCGAAACGCCTATCCGGTGACCCTTGGTGCCAACGTGGGCACGACGATCACCGCGCTGCTGGCCTCGCTGGCCACCGGCAGTACCGATTCTCTGACCGTTGCTCTGGTCCACACCACGTTCAACGTGATAGGAATTTTGTTGTTGTACGTATTGCCGTTCGCGCGCGACCTGCCGATCCGCTCGGCGGAACATCTAGCTGAGCTGGCGGTGGTTCGGCGCCAATGGGCAATCGCCTATGTGGTCATTTTGTTCATCGCCATTCCCGCTCTCGGCGTTGCCATCCTTCGATAAGGAGCCACCATGATTCTTGAATTCTTCCGCCGAGGCGACAAAGCCATGGATCAGATCGATGCCCGCGTGGCAGCCATGATCAACGACGCCCGACACTCGTTCGACCTGGCGACGGCGGCAGTCCTCAGCGGCGCCGATTCCGGCCAGATGCGAGCCGAGGTCGAGCTGACCGACCAGAGGATCAATGAGGCCGAGCAACAGCTCCGGCAGGAGTTGGTGGTGCACGTGGCGGTACAGGGGAGTTCCGACATCGGAACTGTTCTGGGCCTGACGTTGCTGATCAAGAAGATCGAACGCATCGGTGATCAGGCCAAGAACATCCTCGATCTCACCGACGAAGGCGTATCCCTGGTCGATGCGCCGGATATCGATGACTTCCTCGCCGACAGAACCACCCTCTCCAACATGTACGCCGAAACCGTATCCCTACTCTCGGATCCCGATGCGGAGAAGGTGGCCGACTTCCGTCGCCGGGCCGATGATCTCCGCCATCACTGCGAGAGTAAGGTTCGGGAGTTCATGCATTCCGACGAACCCGGCCACTACGCGGTGCCTCGGGCCATCCTGTACCGCTACTGGAAACGGATCGCAGCCAACCTCATAGGCGTCGTGACCACCGCGGTCGAGCCGGTCCAGCACATCGACTACACCGACGAAGGCGCCACCGACATCACCGATGACTGAGGCCGTCGTCCGGGTGTCGAGATTCGGCGACGGTGGATCCATGCCGGTGTCGGTCGGCCGCGCGGCATGAAGCTGGAATCGATTCGTACTCACGCGGTGGCTCCGCCGACCGGTATCGGCGGTTCGTTCTGGATTCTGACCGAGGTGACGACCGACTCCGGGATCACCGGTGTCGGCGAGTGCTATGGCATACCCTTCTCGCCGTCGATCGCTCAGCGGATGGTCGCCGACACGTTCGAACGGTTCTTCGCCGGTGAGGATCCGCACAACATCGAAGCCATGTTCCGCCGGGTGTACTCGGCCGGGTTCACCCAGCGGCCCGACGTCACCATGATGGGTGTTTTCAGCGGCATCGAGATCGCGGTGTGGGACGTGCTCGGCAAGGCGCTCGATCGGCCGGTGTACCAGCTGCTCGGCGGCGCGTTTCACGACCGCCTCCGGACCTACACCTACCTGTATCCCCGTAACGTGCACGACCCGGCGTTACCCGCCGACGAGGCCGATGTCTACCACGACGCCGGTGAGGCCGCCGCCCGCGCCGGCGAGTACGTGGCCCAGGGATGGACGGCGGTGAAGCAGGATCCCACCGGTCCGTACAGTTTTCAGGGAGGACGGGAGCTGTCGCTCGTCGAGCTCGAACGCTCGGAGCAGATCATCGGAGCCATCCGGGCCGCGGTCGGGGACCGGGCCGACATTCTCGTCGGTACCCACGGCCAGATGACCACGTCGTCGGCGCGCCGTCTCGCTCGTCGCCTGGAACGATTCGATCCGCTGTGGTTCGAGGAGCCGGTGCCGCCCGACCAGTTCGATTCGCTGGCCGAGGTCGTCCGGTCGACGACGGTGCCGGTGGCCACCGGGGAGCGGCTCACAACCCGCCACGAGTTCCACCGGGCCTTGCGGGCGGGCGCGTCGATCGTGCAACCCGACATCGGGCGGTCCGGCGGCGTCTGGGAAACCAAGAAGATCGCCGTCATGACCGAGCTGTTCAACGCCCAGATAGCGCCGCACATCTACTGTGGTCCGGTGGCGCACGCCGCCGCGGCGCACGTGGGATTCTCCAGCCCGAGCTTCCTCATCCTGGAGACCATCGACACGCCCTTTCACCGTGCTGTGGTGGATCGACCGTTGGAGTGGGATGCCGGCTACCTGGTGGCGCCGACCGAGCCCGGCCTCGGTGTCGAGCTGAACCTCGATGTCGTCGCCGCTCATCCGGCAGCCGACGGCGGCAGACTGCATCTGGAAATGTGTCAGGTGCCGCTCGACTCGAACAACCGCAGGACGATCGACGAGCTGTAGCGGAGGGCGCTAGTCGACCGGATCGACGTGCTGGCGCCGCGCCGAGGGTCACCCTGCTGATCCGTCACCGGTCCGAACGATCCTGACTCGGCTTGTTTGTGGCGACTCCGGGTTGGGTAGGCTCCGAGCTGTCCTGTTCGTCCCACCGAGCCGAATGACCACGTGATGAAAACCTGGATCGACCACGCCCTGCTCCGCTCCCAGCCCCACCTGGTGTCCCAGGAGACCGACCTCGAAAGCCTGAGGAGCGCCTTGAGCGGCGAACCCCTTACCCCCTGGGATTGGGGTAAGGCCGGCATCATCGTCGTCGTGGCGGTGGTGGGGTCGCGAGCGGTCAAGTTCCTGCTCAAGCGCATGCTGGCCAGCCGGTGGGACACGGCGGTCGTCGATCTCATGGCCCGACTCGTCGGCTACGCCATCGTGGCCTTCGGCGTGATCTACGCCCTCGAACAGCTCGGTGTTCAGGTCGGACCGCTGCTCGGAGCGCTGGGCATCGTCGGCATCGCACTGGCCTTCGCGCTCCAGGACATTCTGGAGAATTTCGTGGCCGGACTACTCCTGCAGATTCGACGACCGTTCTCCTACGGCGATCAAATATCCAGCGGCGACATCCAGGGCACGGTCGAATCGATCGATGCCCGCTCGGTCACCGTGGTGACGCCGGACGGGGAGACCGTCTACGTGCCGAGCAGCCAGGTGATCACCGGGGCCATCTACAACCACACCGAGCGAGGCAGCCGTCGCTCCACGATCGCCATCGGTGTCGCGTACGGTTCCGATCTCGACCGGGTCAAGGCCGTTTTCGCCGATGCCGTCACCGGGCTCGAGGCCGTCAGCGACAGTCCGGCGCCGGAGGTGCTGTTCACCGCCTTCGGTGATTCGAGTATCGATTTCCTCGTTCGGTTCTGGCATCCGCCGTCGATCGCCGACAGTTGGAAGGCCAGAGACGCCGTCGGTCTGGCGCTCGACAAAGCCGCCGCCGAGGCAGGTATCGAGATTCCGTTCCCGCAGCGGGTCATCACGCAGGCGGGCGGTTCCTGACCGGCGCCTCGAGCAACCGGCTGATGCGCCGCATTCAGCTTCCGTTACCGACAGCCGAACGTCGTTCCCGGGCCGCGATCCGCATCTGTTGGAACGCCTTGCGGAGGAGACGTGACACGTGCATCCGGCTGATCCCGACCCGATCGGCGATCTCGGCCTGTGTCAGCTCGTCGATGAACCGGAGCCTCGCGAACGACCCGGGAGGCGACAGACGCCGGCCTCGACGGCGAAACAGCCTCGGTTGGAGCGGGCGCGGCGGCGTCGGTCGTCAAACCTGACCCCCCACGGCCGCCGCCTTCGACTCCTCGGCCGTCTCGACGATCTTGGCCAACATCCCCGGAAAGATCAGCGAGTGGAACGGAACCAGCGCATACCAATAGACCCGACCCAGCGCCCCGCGAGGCACAAACCGAGCCGCTTGCTGGACCGTGGTGACGTCGCCGTCGACGCTGATCCGCCACTCGAGCCACGCGTGACCAGGAAGCTTCATCTCGGCCCGGAGACGAAGGAAGCGATCGGCGTCGAGCGTTTCGACCCGCCAGAAGTCGACGGCGTCGCCCACCGCGAGATCGAGCGGATGGCGCCGACCCCGACGGAGTCCGACGCCGCCGGCCACCTTGTCGGCCAGCCCGCGAAGCCGCCACATCCAGTTGCCGATCAACCAGCCGTTGTCGCCGCCGATTCCGGTGATCACGCGGAACAGCTCGGTTGGCGTTGCCGACGTGGTCGTCCGACGTACGTCCTCGAGGACCGAACCGCTGGCCCATTCGGGGTCCTCCGGCTTCGGCGTCGCCTCCAGCAGCGGGATCATCGACGAGCCCGTCCAACGGGTGGGGATGACCAGATCGGAGACCATCTGCAGGGTTCGCTGGACCGCGTCCCGGAAACTGATCGGGTCGACCCCCAACACCTCGGTGGCCGATGTTTCGGTGACGACGACGTCGTTGATGAGGCTGTCGACGAGTTGTCGGGCGAGGGTGGAAGGCAGCGGGGTGACCAGGGTGACCCAGTGGGCCGACAGCGAGGGACTCAGCGTGGGCAGACCGATCACCAGGCGCCGGCGCAGACCCGCCACCGAGGCGTACCCCTGCATCATCTCCACGTAGGTCAGTTGGTCGGGTCCGCCCAGTTCGAGGATCTCGTGACCGTGGCCGGTTCTGCCGACCGCCCGTTGCAGGCAGGTGAGCACATCGCGAATCGCCACCGGCTGGCAGCGGGTTTCCTGGACCCAGCGGGGGGTGACCATCACGGGGAGGGTTTCGGTCAGCGACCGCAGCATTTCGAACGACGCGCTCCCCGACCCGATGATGATGGCGGCCCGGATCTCGGTGACGTCGACCGAGCCGGAACCCAGCACCCGCCCGACCTCCTGCCGGCTGGCGAGATGCGGCGACAGGTCGTCATCGGAGCGGCCGAGACCACCGAGGTAGATGATCTGCTCGACACCGGCACGTTCGCAGCCGATGCGAAACGCCTCGGCCATACGTCGATCCTGCTCGGCGAAATCGTCCAAGCCCAGTGAGTGGATGAGATAGAACGCCACCCGGCAGCCCTCGGCGGCCCGGGCCACCTCGTCGGCCGAGTCGGCCGAGCCCGCCGCGACGGTGACGGAGTCGGTGAACGGACGATCGAGGTTCGACTGTGGCCGGACCAGACAGACGACCCGGTGTTTGTCCTCGAGCAATCGGGGTATCAATCGACCACCGACGTAGCCGGTCGCTCCAGACACCAGAATCGATGTTGGATCGGGTGCCTCGACGGTTGCCATACCTCCTCAACCTATCCCTTCACCGAGGCGTAAACGCCATGGTCCCGTCCGTCATCGAGCCGGTCTCACGCCCCGAAACGCCGCCGGCGATGTTCGGAGCGGGGAGACTCGCCGTCTCTATCGAGTTGAGCCTCTCCGGCGCTTGACGGCCGCGTCGGGGAACCGGCGCCGGATTCAGGCCGCCACGGCGATGGTGCGGTCGAGGAACCGCAACATGCGCTTCCATGCCAGGTCGGCGGCGTCCGGGTCGTGATTGGCGCCCTCCTCGAAGAACCAGTGCCTGGCCCCCGGGTAGAGGTGGAACTCGGTGTCGCGGCCGCCGAGCCGGATGAACGATTCGGTGACCACCCGGTCCTCCTCACTGACCATGTGATCGTTCTCGGCGAAGTGGCCCTGATAGGTGGCCGTCGCCTCGTCGAAGTCGATCGATTGTGCCCCGTAGAAGGCCACGACCGCGCCGACGTCGCGGGTCATCCGGGCCGACAGCCACAGTCCCAGCGACGCCCCCATGGAAAAGCCGATCACCCCGATCGGCTTCGCCGCGTCGGCCGCCGCCACCCGAAGTGTATGGGCCGATGACATCACCAAACCCGACAGCTCGTCGGGATCCTGGTCGGCCAGCACGGCTTCGCCCTCGGCCTCGGTAACCGGCTGGACGCCGTCGAACAGATCGGGGGCGAGGACCGTGTAGCCCTCCTCGGCCAGCCGCCGACAGAAATCGCGCACCCAGGGATTCAGCCCCCACCAGGAGTGGAGCACCAGGAGGCCGGGACCCTGCTTGCCGCCAGGTGGATCGACAAGAAACGCCTCACCGGCCTTGCGATTCGTGAACGGAGATCCATCAGCGCTCATGATTTCGACTCTACACGTAGCCCCGAACGCCGAAGTAGTTGCGAATCCACCGTTTGAAGTCCGAATTGCGTACCCTGGTCAGCGTGAACAAAGGTCCGATCGGCTGGATCGCGTCGATGTGGCGATTTGTCTGGGACGTGGCTCTGCGTTGGTACTACGGTCGGGTGGGCGACTTGGCCGCCAGTGTCACGTTCTGGCTGTTGGTTTCGCTGCCGGCGACCGTTTTGGCGTTGCTGGCGATCCTGGGCCCGATCGACCGGCTCTTCGGCATGGTCTTCCCGATGGAGCGCAGTGGGGTCGAGCTGGAGTTCCAGAGCCGGATTCAGTTGGAGGTCTCGGAGTTCATCGGGCAGGTTCTCACCGACGAGGGCGGCGAGATCCAGGCAACGATCACCGCACTGTTCAGCGACACCAACGCCGGGCTCTCGCTCATCTCGGCCGCCTTCGCCCTCTGGTCGATCAGCCGTGGTTTCGCCGGACTGATCCGGGCTCTGGAGGACATCTACAACATCGCCGCCGACGAGCGCCGACCCTGGTACGTCACCCGGGTCGTGGCCGTGGTTCTCGGGGTCGGCAGCGTGCTGATCCCCCTCCCGCTCATCGTGCTGGACCAATTCGTCTGGGGACGTCTCGCCTCCAACACCCTGTTCGATTCCCTGCGTATCATCACGTTGGTCGTCGTGCTGATTCTGTGGGCGTCGATCGTCTATCACTTCGGGCCGGCAATGAGGTCCCGCTGGCTGCACGATCTGCCGGGGGCATTGGTTGCCGCGGTCATGTGGTTGCTCCTCACGATCGGGTTCAGCCGGTATGTCGATCTCACGCTGGCCGCCGAAGGCCCCACCGAGGTGCGGGCCGCGGTCGGTATCTTCCTGCTGGCGATCACCTGGATTTGGCTGGCCGCCCAGGTGCTCCTGATCGGCGGCGCGGTCAACCAGATCTTCGGTGATCGGCTGGGTGTCAGCCGTGCGGCCCGCGAGTGGTCCATTCCCGACGTGGTCACCAAGAGCACCGGCGAGATCAAGCGGATCATCACCACCGACTCCAACACCGCGGCCTGAACAGTACCGGGCCCGGCCTCGTAGGCTTGTGGCATGAATCCCCTGCGGTCATTCCGATCCCTGGCGCGGTTCCGTCCGATCGAACTTCGGTCGAGTACCCGCCGGTTGTCGAGGGCGGCGTCGATCGACGATCTGCGCCGACAGGCCAAACGTCGATTGCCCCGAGCGGTGTTCGACTACATCGACGGGGGAGCGGAGGACGAGCGAACCCTCGACCGCAACGTCTCCGGTTTCGCCCGCCTGGAGTTTCGACCGCGGGTACTGCGAGACGTGTCGAACGTCGACACGTCGATTTCCCTGTTCGGTCGTTCTCTGGCGACGCCGTTGATTCTCGCTCCGACGGGATTCACCCGTATCGCCGACCCCGAGGGTGAGTTGGCGGTGGCCCGGGCCGCCGCCCGGTTCGGCGTGCCCTACAACCTGTCGACGATGGGCACACGGTCGATTGAGGAGGTGGCGGCGGTGTCGGACGGCCCGACGTGGTTTCAGGTCTACGCCTGGCGCGACCGTGGCCTCGTCGCCGAGTTGATCGATCGGGCGCGTGACGCCGGCTACGAGGCCATCATGTTGACCGTCGACACGGCGGTGCTCGGACGGCGGGAACGCGACGTGCGGTTGGGCACCACCTTGCCGCCGAAGATCGGGCTGAACACGATCGTCGACGGGATGATCCATCCGGCCTGGACCTATGGCCTGTTGACCAATGAGCCCATAACGTTCGCCAACGTCGCCGGCCGTCACGACATGGACGGTTCGAGTGCCATCACCCTGGCCGACTACGCCGGCAGTCAGTTCGATCCCGCCCTGTCGTGGGAGGAGGTCGAGTGGTTGCGGAGTCAGTGGGACGGTCCGATCATCCTCAAAGGAGTGCAGACCGTGGCCGACGCCGAGCTGGCGGTGGCCCACGGGGTGGAGGGGATCGCCATCTCCAACCATGGCGGTCGTCAACTCGACGGCGCGCCCCCGGTGGTCGAACTCATCGAACCGGTGGCCGAAGCCGTGGCCGGTCGCTCCGCGATCATCGCCGATGGCGGCATTCGCCGGGGCGGTGACATGCTCAAGGCGCTGGCGTTGGGAGCCGACGCCGTCATGGTCGGTCGGGCCTACCTGTACGGTCTCGGCGCGGCCGGCGAGGCGGGCGTCGATCACGTTCTCCAGTTCCTTCTCGACGGTCTGCGTCGTTCGATGGCCCTTTGCGGTTGCCGGACCATCGGTGAGATCGAGCGCGATCTGGTGGCCTGGCGGGTCGACCCGATCTCCGCCCGACGGGGCGGTCGCTGATGGCGCAACCGCTGACGATGGAGTTCGTCCTTTCCGGAGACTCGGTCGACGCGCTCCCCCCGTCAAAGGCCGAGATCGCCATCGTCGGGCGATCGAACGTGGGCAAGTCGTCACTCGTGAACGCCGTGGCCAAGCGACGCAAGCTGGCGCATGTGTCCAACACCCCGGGACGGACTCGCCTGTTGAACCTGTTCACGCTGGTCGACAACAAGTCCCAACCGCTGACCGAACCCGACGGACGGTTGAGCGCGACCATCATGGATCTCCCCGGCTACGGCTACGCGGCGACATCGAAGACGATGCGGGAGGATTGGCGAATCATGATCGAGGATTACCTCCTCCAACGTGACGGTCTGACCATGATCGTGGTACTGGTCGACGGTGAGGTCGGGCCGACGAAACTCGACGTGCAGATGCTCGACTGGTTGCGATCGACCGGTCTGCCCCACACGGTGGTGGCCACCAAGCACGACAAGGTCAAGTCGTCCAAACGCGACCGGCGGCGGAAGGATCTGGCGGCCGGCTGCCAACTCGACGTCCGAGATCCGGTCTGGGTGAGCGCTCACAGCGGCGTCGGGATCGACCGGCTGCGAGGGCTGATCCGGTCCTGGTTGGCGTAGCCGTGGTATCGGGCCGCTTCCTCGATGTGCCGCGTCCGTGACACGATCGGTTGGTACGCTTGCGACATGCTCGCCCTCGTCGCACAAGGCCACGGCGACCCGAACATTCGAGCCGCTGCACGACCTGCCGACGACGACTACACTTGGCGACGTCTCGACGGTTCGGGTGTGTGTCGGAGCGGGTGGCCGGCGTGTGACAGTCGTTTCTGCGAATGCGGGCCAATCCCAGCGAAGGTGGCACCAGTGAAATCATGCGGAACATCCCGGGGGGTCAGGTGAGTTACGACTTCGTGATCTGGGAGGGCCCGCAGCCCCTGTCGAACGCCCACGCCAGCTCCGACTACCAGCGACTCCGTGCGGAAAACCCCAGCTCGGCCGACCCCACCAGGCGAATGAGGACCGTCGTCGACGCGCTCCTTCGCATCTACCCCGACCGGGACATGCCCGGTGGTTCCAACAGCCCGTGGATCGACACCCCGCTGATCAACGCCGCCCGCGGCCCGGTGATCTACCTCCGCACCGGGGAGTCCATGGCGCACAAAGTCCGTGACCTGCTCCTCTCCATCAACGCCGACATGTCGGTCGTGGTGTTCGACCCGCAGAAGGCCGAGCTGGTTCCCCCCGCCGGATCGGTCGAGCGGATCACCAAATTCCAGCTCCCACCGTCGGGAGGTCTGAACGTGCATCTCAGCGCCGTGCTGGCCGAGGATCTGGCCGGATCCCAGGCCCGGGTCACGATTCTGGAGCACCCGGATTCCTGCTTCTATCTCCAGTGGTTGGTGCAGGACGGGAGCCTCACGCTGGAGGCCCAGAGTGAAAGCCGGATTCCGATGGAACATCAGCTGACGGCCGACCAGCGGGAGCAGATGTTCTCACTGGGGTTCCAGAGTGGTGATCCGAACTGGCGTCAGATGTGGGCCGACGCCGATGCCAACCTCGACGACATCGTCAAGGTGGTCACCCGGGTCTTCTACGAGGTCCGGCGAGCCGAACCGGGTCAGGCGATGATCGCTCATCGATTCCCTGTCGGCTGACCGCCGGACGCGACCCCACGCTCAGACCAGCTTGCGGTTGGCGGCCCAGGCCGCCAGTTCGTTGCGGCTCGAGAGCTGCAACTTTCGCAGGACGGCCGAGGCGTGGCTTTCGACCGTCTTGATCGAGATGGAGAGGCGGCGGGCGATCTCCTTGTAGGCGTAGCCGCGGGCCAGGAGGCGCATCACCTCCTGTTCGCGGGCGGTGAGCTCGTCGAGTTCGGGGTTGCCCGGTGATTCGAGATTGGCGGAGAAGGCATCGAGCACGAACCCGGCGAGGCGGGGGGAGAACACGGCGTCGCCGTCGTTGACACGCCGTACGGCCTTGACCAGATCCCGTCCCTCGATCGCCTTGGTGACGTAGCCACGGGCTCCGCTGCGGATGACGTGGATGACGTCGGTGGCGGCGTCGGAAACCGACAGGGCCAGGAAACGGGAGGTCACGCCTCGCTCGACCACCCCGGCGATGACATCGGCGGCCGTACCGTCGGGCAGGTGGACGTCGCACACCACCACATCGGGTTTGGATCGGACGATGGCGTCGATGGCATCGGCCACCGTGCCGGCCTCGGCCACCACCTCGACGTCGCTGTTCTCGCTGTCCTCGAGCTCCCCCCGGACTCCGGCACGCACCAGGGCGTGATCGTCGATAAGGGCTACTCGGATCATGGATGCTCCCCCCCGGCCGTCATCAGGTTTCCGGGATCGATCTGATCCTCCTGGGCTTTGGGCTCGGGTTGCGGCTCGTCGGCGATTGCCGTGCGTGCGGTCGTTTCGTTCAAGGGTAGATAAAGCTCGACCTCCGTGCCCTGCCCGGGCTCGGAGAAGATGGTGGCCCGTCCGCCGTGGCGCTCCAGCCGGGCCTTGATCGACTGGCGGATTCCGTGACGGTCGGCGGCGACGTCGTCGGGGTCGAAGCCGATGCCGGCGTCGCGAATGAAAACCTCGATGGCGTTGGGCCGGTGCTCCGCGTACACGTCGATTCGATCGACCTCGGCGTGTTTGGCCGCGTTGGTGACGGCCTCCCGGGTGGCCGATACCAAATCCTCGATCGACTCCGGCCGCAGGTCCAGCGAGTCGCCCACCGTGACCACCTCGACCCGGACCTGGTGATCGTGTTCGACCGTGTCGGCCACCTCGTCCAGGGCGGGGCCGAGCCGGATCGTGCCCGGTTGTTCAGGAGTCGGTTCGTAGAGCCACGTTCGCAGCTCTCGTTCCTGACGCCGGGCGAGTTGCGCCATCCGTTTGGGATCCTCGGCGTGTTTCTGGATGAGTGTGAGGGTCTGCAGGACCGAATCGTGGAGGTGGGCCGCGACTCTGGCCCGCTCGTCGGCCCGCACCCGTTCCTGACGTTCCTCGTCGAGTTCGGTGCCGATTCGGGCCACCGACGGACCGACGATCAGGCTCAGGCCGAGGAGGACGACGACCATGATGGCCAGCAGCCGGACCGCCTCCCACGAGTCGACGTTGAGTGCGGCGACGGCGATCATGCCCCCGGCCGCCACGAGGAGCCCGGCGGAGATACGCACGGCGGCCGTGACGCCGCCTTCGGTTTGCTGTCGGTTCCACGCGATCAGGACACCGGCGAGAATGAACCCGATGGGGAACACGATCTGGTCGACGAAGCCGAACCCAAGGGTGCGGAGGCTCAAGATGAGTCCGCCGACGATGAGGCCGAGGGCGAAGTATCGGTGTTGGACCGACGCCCCTTTCGGCTCGGGAACGTAGGCGTCGGCCTCGGCCCCGGAGGGTCCGGCCCACGACAGGAACGCCCAGGCCAAACCGTAGAAGACGAGGCCCCAGCCACCGGCGAGAACGAGGATGACGAACGACAGCCGGATGGCCAACGGCCCGACACCGAGCTCGGTGGCGATGGCTTGGCAGGCCCCGCCGAGGATCCGCTCGTCCCGGTTCAGGGGCGGTATCTGCCAGCGGGGTCGGTGGACGTCGGTTGTCATGATGCTTCCATGATCGCACTGTCAGCCGGATTTCGCATCGGGACAAACCCTGAACGGACCCTGAGGCGGTGCGCTGGTCCCAGGGTGCCATCAGGGTAAGTCCCGATGGTCGAAACGGCTGGTTCACGTGATGATGGAATCATGAGCAACGAACCAACGCCTGACACTCCGGACGCCGACGACTCGGCCTCCACCCCTGTCGATCCGACCACACCCCCACCGTCGGACGTGCCTGCAACCGGCGGCGCCGATCCCACCGTGGATGTGATGTCCGACTTCACCCCAGAGGACGATCCGACCGAGCCACTCGACGCCGATCCCGCCGCCGAGGATCCGGTCGCCGACCCTGCGGCCTCCGCCACCGGTTCCGGCGGGGGACCGGGCGAAGGCTATGTGCCACCCCAGCCTCCGCCGTACGCCGCGGTCCCACCGGTCCGCCGCCTTGTTCGTGACCCGTACTCCCGGCTCGGTGGTGTTTGTTCCGGCATCGCTCACCACACCGGCGTCGACGTCTCTCTGGTTCGCCTCGGTTTCGTCCTGGCCACCCTCTTCTCCGGTATCGGTCTGATCCTCTACCTCTTGGCGTGGCTGATCGTGCCCCGGGCCGAGTACTGGCCGCCCGCCCCCTACGAAGCGGGCGCGAGCGGCGGGTCGCTGCTCGAGGGGCGCCGGCTGGCCTACGGACTCCTGGCCATCGGCATCGTGCTGGTCATCTTCTCGGGAGCCGGTGGCTTCGCCCGGATGCTGGTATCGGTCGCCCTGGTCGGCGCCGGTATCTGGCTCCTGGTCCAGCCCCAGTCCAGGTCCGATACCGCTCCGACCGGTGTCCCGGTGGGCGGCAACGACACCGCGGCCGTCCCCGCGACCTGGCGGCCGTCCCCCGGCCATGTCGGTCCGGACACCTCAGGTGACGAAGCGGCCGGCCCGCCCCCCGGACCGGTCGACGCCGGGTACTCGGAGGCCGGCACGGCCACCACGCCTCCTCCCAACGAGGTCAGAACGGTCTACGTGCCGAGCCCCGTGCCGCCCCGGCGCCGGCGCATCTGGCCCCTTCTCTTGATCTTCTCCATTCTGCTGATCCCGGTGGTCGCGATCATCGGGGCGATCGCCTTTCTCGTCGGGTTCGATCAGGAGTTCTCGGAGGCCGATGTGCTCATCGCCCCGGCGACGGCTGCGGACATCCCCGGTCGGATCGACGAGGGTGCGGGAACGATCACACTCGACCTGACCGCTCTCGACATCGACGACTTCGCCGATACCTCGGGGTCTCCGCGGGAGATCGAGATCGACCTGAACGCCGGCGAGGTGACCGTCGATCTCCCACGGGATTTCCCCGTCGCCGTCGACGCCTCGGCCGGCGCGGGCGAGATCAACGTGGGAGATCGCTACGAGGAGGGGATCCGTCCCCGCATCACGACCGATGATCCGGATGCGGTACTGGAGCTCGACATCCGGGTCGGTGTCGGATCGATCTCGGTCGACGACTGACGATCACCCGGGCAACCGGACGCGAGAGGGCGGGCGGTCCCGACGACCGCCCGCCCTCTTCGCGTGTTCGGTTCGGCAGCGCCGGGCGTCAGCCGTTGGCCTCGTTGATGGCGTTCCAGACGGTGAGTGCCGTCAGGGGCATGTCGATGTGGCGGACCCCGAGATGCGAGACGGCGTCGATCACGGCGTTGTGGATCGCCGGGGTGGACCCGATCGTTCCGGACTCACCGATGCCCTTGGCCCCGAGTGGGTTGCGGGGGCTGGGTGTTTCGGTGTTCGAGGTCTCGAACGAGATCAGCTCGGCCGCCGAGGGGATGGCGTAGTCCATCAGGTTGCTGGTGATCGGGTTACCGTCGTCGTCGTAGCCGACGATCTCCCACAGCGCCTGGGCCGCTCCCTGGGCGATACCGCCGTGCTGCTGGCCGGTGACCAGCAGAGGATTGAGGATTCGGCCGCAGTCGTCGACGGCAACGTGGCGCACCATCCGGACCTCACCGGTCTCGGTGTCGACCTCGACGACCGAAACGTGCGAGCCGAACGGGTAGGTGGCGTCCTGGCCGTCGAAGTCGAGTTCGTGAGCGAGACCCGGCTCCATGCCGTCCGGACGCCTGCTGTCGTCGTTGGCCGCGGCGGC
This sequence comes from Acidimicrobiales bacterium, assembly GCA_041594435.1. Lineage (GTDB taxonomy): Bacteria > Actinomycetota > Acidimicrobiia > Acidimicrobiales > SZUA-35 > JAHELU01. Next base: position 2,158 of record JBFHME010000047.1, on the reverse strand, counting down.
CAACTCGCCCCACGACATCGATGACGTCGGCACCCCGACGACCTGGAGACCACCGTCGCCCACCACGATGTCGTCCGAGCTGGCCTCCAGGAGGTGGGCCGCGAGCTGCTTGGCCTTGGCCAGCACCGTCTCCGAGGCAACGTGCACGGCCGACCCGGCGGTCTGGAGCGAGCGGGAACCCATGGTTCCGGCACCCCGCGGCACCTCGGCGGTGTCGGACTGCAGCACGGTGATCGAGTCCATCGGAACGCCGAGCATGTCGGACACGATCATGGAGAACGCCGTGATGTGACCCTGACCGTGAGCGGAGGTCCCGACTCGAGCCGTGACCGTGCCGTCCTCGTTGACCTCGACCGCTCCGTACTCGACGTGGAGGCCGGCCGGGGCGGTCACCTCGACGTAGGACGACAACCCGATGCCCAGCTGCTTGGCGTCGCCGGACTCCCGGCGGCGGGCCTGCTCGGCCAGTAGCCCCTGATAGTCCGACGCCTCGAGCACCGCATCGAGCGCCTTCTCGTACTCGCCACAGTCGTAGTTGGAGCCGCCGAGCGTGGTGAGCGGGAAGTCCTCGGGCTGCAGGAAGTTGCGGCGGCGGATCTCGGCCGGATCGATGCCGAGTTCGTCGGCCGCCATGTCGACGATCCGTTCCAGCAGCTGGGTGGCCTCGGGTCGACCGGCGCCCCGGTAGGCCGCGGTGAAGGTGGTGTTGGTGGCCGCGGAGCGGGCGTGATAGCGGATGGTCGGAATCTTGTAGACGCCCTGGATCATCCACTGGGTGAACATGGTGAGGAAGGCCCCGATGGCGGGGTACGCCCCGGCGTCGGCGACGATATCGACGTCGAGTCCGGTGATGACGCCGTCGTTGGTCAGACCGAGCTTGGCGTACATGACCATGGCCCGGCCGTGCGCCATCGACACCATGTTCTCCGAGCGCTCTTCGGTCCACTTCACGGGGCGGCCGAGTTCCGCGGCCAGCCGGGTGGTGATGAAGTGTTCGACGTAGGGGCCGGCCTTCGGCCCGAAACCACCGCCGACGGCGGGTGCCGCCACGCGGACCTTGTCGGCGTCGAGGCCGCACATGGGAACGATGGCGTCCTTCACCGCAATCGGATTCTGGCTGGAAATCCACACGGTCATCTCATCGCCGTCGGGAATGGCGACACAGCCGTTCGGCTCCATCGGCACTCCGGCGAGCCGCTGGCTGACGACCCGACCCTCGATGACGTGGGCGGCCCCCTCCAGGGGATCGCCGTCGGCTTCGATCGCCGTCTCGAAGACCATGTTCGAGCCGTACTCCTCGAACAGAATCGGAGCATCGTCCTCGAGTGCCGCTTCGATGTCGACCACCACCGGCAGGGGCTCGTAGTCGACGAACACCAACTCGGCGGCGTCGGCGGCGGCAGCCCGGTCATCGGCCACCACCACGGCCACGATGTCACCGACGAACCGAACCTTGCCCTTGGCCAGCGGCGGCCGGTTCAGCGTCTCGGGGAACATGGCGAATCCCTGGTACGTCGGCATCTCGAGCGTGTCGGCCGTCCACACGCCGACGACCCCTTCGACGGCCTCGGCGTCGGCTGTGTCGATCGAGTTGATCCTGGCGTGGGCGTAGTCGGAGCGCACGAAGTGCACGTAGCCCAGGCCTTCGATCGCCATGTCGTCGTAGAACTTGTCCTCGCCGGTCAGCAGCGTCGGGTCCTCCCGCCGAAGCACCGCGTTTCCGAGAATCGAACCTTCTACTGCTGTCATGGAGTGCTCCTCGTGATCAGTTGGCGATCGGGCCGTGCCGGTCGGGTGACATCCAACCATAGCTTCGGGGCCAGATCTCGGTCGACGGCATCTCAAGTATTGTCGCGTCGCCAACGACGGGTGAATTCAGCGGTGGTATTTCCCATTCGTCGCCACAGAAAAAGCAAGCGCCCCGACCGTTGGAGGGTACCTACGGCCGGGGCGCTCACCTTGAGGGGAGAACGGTGTGGAGGATGTCAGGCAGCCGCGCCGGGCTTCACGGCCTCGGTCTCGAGGGCGAGATCGAGCACCTGCTCGATGTTCTCGACCAGCTTGATGTCGACCAGCCCGCGAACATCGTCGGGGATGTCCTCGAGGTCGCGCCCGTTGCCGATCGGCAGCAGCACCGTGGTGATGCCGGCCCGATGGG
>JBFHME010000046.1:0-21694 GCA_041594435.1 Acidimicrobiales bacterium | reverse complement strand
GCCGCCACCAGCGACTTGCCGGACCCCGTCGGGGTGTTCAGGATCACGTTGCTGCCGGCCAGCAGTTCGAGGATCGCCTCCTCCTGGGCCGGATAGAGCTCGATGCCGATGTCGGTGACGAAGTCGACGAACCCGTCGAGAAGGGAATCGGGATCGGGCGCCGGTGGCAGATGGGCGACCAGGCCGGGCAGGTCGGTCACCGGAACAGGTCCTCGCTCGGATGGCGGACGATCTCGTCGACGACGGATCCCTCGCCGAACCATTCGTCCGGTCCACCCCGGATGACGGCCACGGCGACACCGGTGGCCTTGCCCCGCACGAGTTCGGCCGCACCGGCCAACTCGTCGACCAGACACACCTCGGTCACCGTGAGCTCACGTCCGACCGCGTCGGTGGTGCCCCGCAGGTCGAGGATCGGTTTGATGCCCGCTGAGCCGATGGCGACGTCGGTCAGGCCACGCCGCCAGGGTCGACCGAACGTGTCGGCGACGATCACCGCCACGCGCGTGCCGGTCCGTCCGACGATGGCGTCGCGGATCCGTCGTGCCGATCGGTCCGAATCCTCGGGCAGCAGGCAGGCGATGTCGGGCGCCACGTTGGACCGGTCGATGCCGGCGTTGGCGCAGATGAAACCGTGCTTCGTTTCGCTGATGATCAGCTCGCCACGCCGTCGAACCACCCGATTGGACTCGGCCAGCACCAGCGGCTTGTGGGAGAGGGGATCGTCGGGATCAACGGTGACCAGCCGACCCTCGGCCTTCGACACGATCTTCTGGCTCACGACCAGCACGTCGTCGGCTTCGAGTCCGTGGCCCGCCAGGCAGGCCTCGATGATCAGGCCGGCCAGATCGACACCGGGCGTGATCTCGGGCAGGCCGGGTACCGGCAGAATCGTCAGTCCGCCGGGGACGGGAGGGAGGGCCATGGCCTCCATTCAAGCGGACCGGCGCTCGGATCCCTTTCCGGCTCGTCGCAGGTCCGGGATGAGGCCGCCCCGGTTCAGGAGCCGAGGATGGCGCCGATCGCCGCTCGGGCCAGCGACGGGGCCACGCCGGGCCGGGCCATGATCGTGTCGGTCACGACCACTCTGGTTCCCCGCCCCTCCAGCTTGTCGACATGCTCGACGTCGACCGCGTCGATGACCAGCACCGAGGCGATGTCGGCGTACCACTGCCCGACGGCCTCGACCGAGGCCTGACGGCCGAGCTCGACCAGCAGCCGATCGGCGGGCCCCTTCAGCGCCCTGCCGCCGACGATGGGGGAGATGGCCACCACCGAGTCCGAGCGCGCCTCGAGTGCCGATCGCACACCGGGAACGGCCAGGATCGGTTCGATGGACACCACGGGATTGGACGGCGCGATCACCACGACGTCACTGGAGGCAAGGGTTTCCAGGACGCCGGGCGCCGGTCGGGCGTCGGCTGCGCCGTCGAACCGGACGGCGGTGACGGCAACGTCGTGACGCCGCCTGACAAAGTACTCCTGAAAGCCGATTTCGCCCTCGTCGACCGTGGTGATCATGGTGCGCAGAGGGTCGTCGGTGACCGGCAGGATCGTGAGTTCCAGATCCCAGGCCCGGGCGATCGACGCCGTGACCTCGCTGAGGGAACGGCCCCTGTCGAGCTCGTCGGTCCGGAACAGATGGGTGCCGAGATCGCGATCACCGAGGCTGAACCAGTCGCGGCCGCCGTAACGGCCGAGCATCTCCATCGCCTGCCACGATTCGCCCTCCAGCCCCCAGCCCCGATCAACCGAATGGGCCCCCGCCAGCGTGTAGACGATCGTGTCGATGTCGGGCGAGATCCGTAGCCCGTGCAGAATCACGTCGTCGGCCACGTTCACCACAGCCGTGATGGCCGACGGTTCGACCACCTGAACGAGACCGTTCAGGAAGCGGGCGGCCCCGACACCACCACACAGCACGGCGATGCTCGGACCGCCCTCCGATGTGCGCTCCGCCACCATCGCGGATGCTCAGGCCATCTGGCGCCGTTGCCGGCCGACCAGCTCCATGTCGGATTCGACCATCATGGCGACCAGATCACGGAAACTCGTCCGGGGTTGCCAGGCCAGAACGTCGCGGGCCTTCGAGGCATCGCCGATCAGAAGATCGACCTCCGCCGGGCGCATGAATCGCTCGTCCTGCACAACCCAATCCTGCCAGTTGAGGTCGACCCGGCTGAACGCGAGTTCGCAGAACTCCTGCACCGAATGGGTCTCACCGGTGGCGATCACATAGTCGTCGGGTCGATCCTGCTGGAGCATCAGCCACATCGCCTCGACGTAGTCGCCGGCGAAGCCCCAGTCCCGTCGGGGATCGAGATCGCCAAGACGGAGCTCCCTGGCCAGCCCGTGTTTGATCCGGGCCACGTGATAGGTGATCTTGCGGGTGACGAATTCCAGTCCGCGTCGAGGACTTTCGTGGTTGAAGAGAATGCCGCTCGAGGCGTGCAGGTTGTAGCTCTCCCGGAAGTTGACGGTGATCCAATGGCCGTAGACCTTGGCCGCCCCATACGGGCTACGGGGATAGAACGGGGTGCGCTCGGTCTGGGGGACTTCCACGACCTTGCCGAACATCTCCGACGACGACGCCTGATAGAAGCGCACGTCACGATCGCATTCCTGCATGGCGTTGAGCAGGCGGGTCACCCCGAGCGCCGTCGTCTCGCCGGTCAGCACCGCCTGCTGCCACGAGGTCTGGACGAACGACTGGGCGGCCAGGTTGTAGATCTCATCCGGTTGGTGCTGACGGAGGATGTGGCGAAGCGACGTCTCGTCCAGCAGGTCGCCCTGCACGATCTCGACGTCATCCTGAATGTGGGCGATCCGTTCGAAGTTCACGGTGCTCGTGCGGCGTACCATGCCGACGACGTGGTACCCCTTGGCCAGCAACAGCTCGGCCAGGTAGGAACCATCCTGACCGGTCAAACCGGTGATCAGAGCTCGTTTCACGTTTGCTTACCATCCTCATGGTGACCGCCGGTTGTCACTGGATTCGATGCCGCCATCGTGGATGCTGCGCCGGTTCGCCGATTGCGGGCGTCGTCGAGCACATCGCGTAGGGTTTGGGCCAGGTCGACCTTCGGGCGCCAGCCGGTGGCCGCGGTGAGTTTCCGGTGCGACCCCTGCAGGACCGGGAGATCGACGGGACGGATCAACGCCGGATCGATCTCCCCACTGATCGGGCTTGGGCTCAACGACAGGAGCGTGTCGAGGACCTCCTGCATCGCCACCGCCTTCCCGGAACAGACGTTGTAGGTCTCGCCGGGCTCGCCGTTCAGGGCGAGGAGTCGATAGGCCCGAACGACGTCGTGAACGTCGGTCATGTCGCGCCGGGTCGACAGGTCGCCATGGCGCACGACACCGCCACCCGCGGTCTCCAACTCGGCGATCTGACGGGCGAAGGACGCCGCCGCGAACTTGCCCGCCTGGCCCCGCCCCAGATGGTTGAACGGGCGGGCGACGACGACCGGCAGGCCATGGGCCCGATGGTAGCTCTTGGCGATCTGCTCGGCTGCGATCTTGCTGGCTCCGTAGGGGGAGCGGGGTTTCGGCTCGTGGGCCTCGGTCAGGGGCAACTCGGATTCGGTGACGAGTCCGTACACGTCCGCACTGCTGATCACGACGACGACAGCACCCCGGTTCGGGTCGTGCGATTCCGACGCAGCGACCCGGGCGCCCTCGAGGACGGCGACGGTGCCCATGACGTTCACCTCGAACGTGGTCCAGGGCTGCCGCCACGACCCGCCGACGTCGCTCCAGCCGGCGAGATGATAGATGACCTCCGGACGGTGGTCGGCCACCGTGTCGCGCCAACCGTCACGGTCGCGTAGGTCGGGCCCGTTCGAGAGATCGAGAGCGGTGACCGTGTCGCCGGCGTCGATGAGGTGGCGGACCAGATGGGGTCCGACAAAGCCTCCGGCACCGGTGACAAGCGCTCTCACCCCCGTGATCATAGTGGTCGGCCGAGGGCGGCCCGGTCATGGATGGTCGGCCAACGATGTCCCGCGCTTTGGTTGATGTATCCGATGAAGCGTTTCGGGAGTTCGCAACGAGTAGCATTCGGTGGTCGTGACTCAAATGAACGAATCACCTTCTGTCGACCGAGCGCCGGTTCCGTCGATCGCACCGGATTCGGTCCCCGACGCTCCGGACCTCAGGGACATCCCGGCGGTTGTTGCGGTCGTCGTCGCGTCCAATCCCGGACCTCACTTCCCGCAGACGCTCAGCTCGCTGGCCCAGCAGGACTACGAGAACCTCTCGGTGCTCGTGGTCGACGCCGGTAGTGATGAACCCATCGCGGAGCGGGTGGCGGAAGTGCTGCCCAAGGCCTATCTACACCGCCTGGCCGGTGATCCCGGCTTCAGCGTGGCCGCCAACCAGTCACTGGAGTTGGTGTCGGGCTCTCCGTTTCTCCTCTTCTGCCACGACGACGTCTATCTGGAGCCCGACTGCGTCTCCACGTTGATGAGCGAGCTGTACCGCAACAACGGCGGTATCGCCTGTCCCAAACTCGTGAGTTGGGACGATTCCCGCCGCCTGGCCCAACTCGGCATGGGTTCCGATCGCTTCGGCGCGATGTTCGACCAGGTGGAACGAGGTGAATTCGACCAGGACCAGTACGACGCCGTTCGCGAGGTCTTTGTCGCGCCCGGCGGCGTGCAGTTGGTCCGTGCAGATCTCTTCGCGGCACTCGGCGGATTCGACCCCGGCATCAAGGTGCTGGGCGAGGACCTCGACCTGTGCTGGCGGGCCCACGTGGCGGGGGCCCGGGTCATCGTGGTGCCGGGAGCCAAGGCCCGGCACCGTGAGGGGATGGAGGATCGGGTCAACCAGCGGGAGCGACGCCGGTTGCTGGCCCGCCACCGTCTTCGCACCGTTCTCGTCACCGCCGAGCGGCGGACGATGCTCACCTACGTGCCGCTGGCGTTCACGCTGATCGTCCTCGAAACGCTCTACGCCCTGATCGCCGGCCGACGGGGACAGGCCCGCGACATCATGGCCTCGATCCCGTGGAATCTGTCGCGGCTCGACGACATCCGGCGTCGCCGGCGGCTTGTTCGCCGCACCCGTTCCGTCAGCGATGCCAAGGTGGCGGAACTCCAGATGCGAGGTTCGGCCCGTATCGCCAATTTCTCCCGCGGTCAGGTCTCGGCGGGCCAGGACCGTTTTTCCGATCTGGTCGGATCGGTACGGTCGTCGTTCGCCGGTGAGGACGCAGGCAATGTTCGCGACGCAGTGGTCATCAGCATCTTCGTGGGGGTTCTCCTGCTCTTCGGCAGCCGCCACCTCCTGACGCGGGGCGTGGTTCCCGTCGGTCAGATTCCCGCCGTGCCCGACGGTCTGTCGATGTTCCGTGAATGGCTCGGGGGGTGGCGTTCGACCGGAACCGGTGGTCCGGGGAACGCACCGACCGCGCTCCTGCTCCTGGCCGTCGGTCGGATGCTGTTCTTCTGGGCTTCGGGCTTGTTCCAGACGCTGGTGGCCGTTGGCCCGGCGCTGTTCGCACCGCTGGCCATGTATCGCTCGCTGCGGCCGCTGTCGAGCGCCCGAGCGGGCATGGTCGCGGCCTTGCTCTACGCCTGCAACCCCCTGGTAGTCGCCATGTTCTCGGCCGGCCGATGGGACGCCCTCGTCGTGTGGGCCGCCGCCCCGTACCTCCTGTCCAGCCTGTTCAAACTGAGCGGTCACAGCCCGTTCGGCCTCGGCGGCGGCCCGGCCGGACCGGGCGTGGCCGATCGATCCGAGCCGGTCCGGCTGATCCGGTTCGGTTTTCTCGTGGCCGTCGTGGCGTCATTCGTGCCCGCCGTGGTACCGCTGGCCGCCGTGACGGCCATCGTGTTCACCATCGTTGTTCTGGCCACCGGCACGGGTCGGCCGCGGGAGCCGGCGCTGGCATCGGTGGTGGCGGTCGTCGCCTCGGTCGCCCTACACGGGCCATGGAGCTACGATCTGCTCCGTAATCTCAGCTGGCGGTGGGTGATCGGGCCCGACTCGCCGGAGACGTCGTTCACGACGCTGCTCGAACTCATCCAGTTCGCCCCCAACATCTACACGCCGCGGGTGCTCGTTTTCGCCATGGTCTCTCTGGCGGTGCTTGCTCTGCTGTACTCCCGCCAGAACCTGCTTCACATCAGCCTCACCGGCTGGCTGGTCGCCATCACCTTCTGGGGACTCGCCTGGTCCGATCGCCGGGGTTGGCTGCCGGTGGACATTCCGGCGCCGGAGCTGTTGCTGGCCATGGCCGCCGCCGGTCTGTGTTACGTGGTGGCCGTCGGCGTGCGGTCGCTGGAGGTCGAGCTGACGAGCGGTTCACGGTCGGCGCTCCGTATGCGTGTCAACAAGCTCGGCGTGACGGTCGGCTCGGTTGGTGTCGCCGCCATGTTCCTGGTCGGCATGCTGGGTGCGTTCAGCGGTTCGTGGCGTGCGCCGACATCGAACTTCACCTCGTCGGTCGATTTTCTGGTCGAGCGGGCCAACACCGAATTCGAGGTTCCCGTGCAGAGCCGAGTCCTGTGGATCGGCGACGCCAGCGTGCTACCACTCGATGCGATGCACTCCGATTCCGGTATCGACTACATCGTGACCGACGGGGGCAACGCCGAGGTCTGGGGTCGCTGGCAGGCCGGACCCGTGGGATCCACCGACGGGGTCGGTCGACAGCTCGACCTGGCCCAGGCCGGGGAGATCGTCCGGCTGGGCCGCCTGCTCGCCCCCTACGGGATCGACTACGTGGTCGTCACGGAAAAGCTGGCGCCATCGCCCTATGACGGACCGTCGATCGATGCCGGAGACGGGATCCAGCGAGCCCTGGCCCAACAGCTCGACCTCCAGCGTGTGCCCGGAGTTCCCGACCTGGCGGTGTTCCGCAATCGGTCCAGCCGGGGCGTTACCCCGCTTGTTCCCTCAACCGATCAGGCGCAGGCCACGACGGCGGCCGAAACACTCGACGTCGATCTGACCTCCGGTGTGGCCGGCTATGTGCAGGATCAACCGGGCCGCTGGTTGATCGAGGCTCCGGAAGGGTCCGACGTGCTCGTCTCGTTGCACAGCAAGGGGCTGGTGGCGTCAGGCTCCCGGACCGAGTCGATCTCGGGCTTCGACGAACTCCTCGTCCTTCCGTCGGGCTCCGGTGGTGAAGTGGTCGTCGAGTTCGCCTCCCGGCTGCAGCGCCGGCTCGCCATCCTCGGCCAGTTCTTCCTCGTGGCCATCGGGGCCCTCCTGGCCCAGACCCGTCGGGAAGAGGTCACGGCATGAACCGCTGGCCGTTCATATTCGTCGTTCTCGGACTCCTGGCCGCCGGACTGGCCTATGACCGCGTTTCGGAACCGGATCCGATCTCGGCCGCCACGGAGGTCGTCGAGTTCGACGTCATCACGCCCGCCCTGTCGGAGCCTCCGCATCTCGACAGCGCCTGGTACTGCCCGATGGGATCGAGCGACGCCGGTGGGTTCGCCGACCACGAGATCTACATCTCGAACCTGGCCGAGACCTCGGCGGTGGCCAACCTCAGCATTCTGACGGCCTCGGGCCAGGGCGCTGGTCGTCGCATCGAGCTCGCGCCGTTTCAGACCGAGCGAATCCTGCTGTCGGAGAGCCAGGCGAGCCCCGTCGCCGGGACGGTGGTCGAGATCATCTCCGGGCAGGGGGTGGTCGGTCACGCGGTCACCACCGAGCACGGGCGGGCCGAGGGGCCGTGCGCCACCCAGGTGTCGAATCGCTGGTACTTCGCCAGTGGTCGCACCGAGCTCGATTCGAAACAGTATCTGGCGCTCATGAACCCGTTCCCCGAAACGGCGGTGTTCAACGTCGAGTTCCGCACGTTGGCCCGCAGCCGTCAGCCCCAGGCGCTGCAGGGAGCCTCGGTGCCGGCCCGGTCGGTTCGCATCATCGACATCGGTGAGAACATCACCAGCGAGGCCAACGTCGCAACCATCATCACGACCCAGCGGGGTCGGCTCATCGCCGAGCGACTCCAGGTGATCGACGGCAGCCTCGGCGCAAACGGGGCGGCTCTCCAGCTCGGCGTGGCCCGTCCGGCCAACAGCTGGATCATGCCCGCCGGTCGCATCAACGAGGGTGGTGACCACAGTCTGATCGTGTTCAATCCGGCCGAACCCAACGATCCGGTGCTGACGGTCGGCGAGGACGGTGAAGAGGTTCTGATCGACGACCAGTCGGAGACCACCGCCGTCGTTGACATCCAGATGTGGCCCAACAACCCGGCCGATCTCTCGTTGTACGGGGTCGTCACGACCACCCGGGAGATCCGCCCCGGCAGTTTCGAGACGATCGATATCGGCGCTCAGGCCTTGCGTTTCGGCTTCCCGTTGCCCTATGAACTCGGCGTGAACGTGCTGGTGCAGAACGATCTACCGGTGGTGGTCGAACGCTGGCAGGTGGCCCGAACGCTCCAGGATCCAAGTGATCCAGCCGCTGTGGTGGCTGCGGCGGAAGAGAATGAGGAGAGCTCCGAGGGAGCTGCCGAAGACGAAGATGGCGCTGTGGCCGAGGAGGGCTCCGAGGAATCGGCCGAGGCCGACGCCGACGCCGACGCTGACGCCGATGCCGCCGACGCCGATGCGGCCGACCTCGCAGCGACGGTGGTCGACATCGACGGCGAACCGCTGCCCCAGCCGACGGCCACGGCCGGTTTGGCGACCAGCAGGGGAGTGGAGCAGCTGTCGACGCGATGGATCGTTCCCTGGGTGACCGTGACCGGCGACTCGACCTCGGTGATCGTGGTGTCGCCCGAGGAGGCGTCGGTCGAGGTTCGGATCATGACCAACGGCGGCTTCGTCGGTCCGACCCGGGCAACGGTGCCCCGAGGTGGCCGCACGGTTGTACCGATCTCACTGCCCGGCGCCGGCGGAGGCGTCATCGAGGTCACGTCGGACGTTCCGGTCGCGGTGGAGGCGATGACGGTGCTGCCCGACGAGAGCATGGACGTCGTTCCCGCCATTCCGACCGTCGTGCGGTCCTAGCCGCCCACATGGACCGGGTGATCATCCTGATCGCATTGATGGGTCTGGCCGTCGTGGTGGCCCTCGTCCTGCAGCGGCGGCGTCCGGACCCTCCGACTGCCCCCAGCTACCGTGCACCGCGTCAACTCGATCGCAACGACTTCATCGATCCGGAGACCCCGACGCTTGTGGTGGTGTTCGCGTCCGAGACCTGCGAGACCTGTCCGGCCGTCTGGGACCTGGTGGCCCGGTACGAATCGGAGTCGATCGCCGTGCAGCAGGTCACGGTGCAGCGCGACATGCGCCTCCACAAGCGCTATCGCATCGACGGCGTGCCGACCACGGTGGTGGCGGGAGCCGACGGCGCGGTGGTCAAAGCCTTCTTCGGTCTGGTGGCGGTCGACGAATTGACCGACGCCGTCGACGGAGCCTGATACCGGGAACCCGGCACCGGTTGGCTGCGGTTGGCTTTCAGCTGCCCGACACGGGTGTCGACGCGGTCGATGTCGTCGCCGGAGGCATCTCCGAGTTCGGAGCGCCGAGATCGCCATTGGCCACCGAGATGAGGCGGTTCACCTCGGCCCCACTGAGTGTCTCGTGCTCCAGCAGGTTCCGAGCGACGAGATTGAGGGCCGTACGGTTGGTGGTGAGCAGTTCCCGGCAGCGTTCCTCTTGTTCGGTGAGGATGCGCTGGGTTTCACGATCGATCAGCTCGGCGGTGTTCTCGGAGTACTCCCGAGACTGCATCATGTCGTCACCCAGGAACACCGGCCCACTTCCTCCGAACGCCATCGGTCCGATCTTCTCGGACATGCCCCACTCGCTGACCATGCGACGGGCCAGGCCCGTGGCCTTCTGCAGGTCGTCGCCGGCGCCGGAGGAGACGACGCCGAACACCAGGCTCTCGGCGTTTCGACCACCCAACATCATGACGATCATGTCGAGAGCGTGGCTGCGGCGCAGTGAATGTCGGTCCTCCTCGGGGAGGGTCATGGTCACACCAAGCGCCATGCCGGTGGGAATGATCGTGACCTTGTGCAGCGGATCGTAGTCGGGGAGCAACGCAGCGCAGAGTGCGTGGCCGGCCTCGTGGTACGCGGTCATCTCCCGCTCTTTTTCCGACATGACGAGCGAGTCCCGCTTCACACCCATGATCACCCGGTCTCGGGCCATGTCGAAGTGGCTGGCGTGAATCTTGTCGTCGCCGTTTCGAACCGCGTAGAGAGCGGCCTCGTTGACCAGGTTGGCGAGGTCGGCTCCGCTCATGCCGGGGGTGCCCCGGGCGATGACGCCGATCTCGACATCATCGGCCACCTGCTTGTGCTTGATGTGAACCTTCAGGATTTCCTTGCGGTCGTCGAGCTCGGGCAGCGGCACCACAACCTGACGGTCGAACCGACCGGGCCGCAACAGCGCCGGGTCGAGGATGTCGGGACGGTTGGTGGCCGCCATCATCACGATGCCTTCGGTGGCCTCGAAGCCGTCCATCTCGGACAGCATCTGGTTGAGCGTCTGCTCCCGCTCGTCATGGCCACCGCCGAGACCGGCGCCCCGCTTGCGGCCGATGGAGTCGATCTCGTCGACGAAGATGATGGCCCGACCCATCTTGCGGGCCTCGTTGAACAGATCCCGGACCCGGCTGGCACCGACGCCGACGAACATCTCCATGAAGTCGGAACCGGTCACCGACAGGAACGGAACGCCGGCCTCGCCGGCGACCGCACGGGCGATCAGCGTCTTGCCGGTTCCCGGAGGACCCACGAGCAGCACGCCCTTGGGGATCCGGGCGCCGATCTCGGCGAACTTGCCGGGGTTCTTGAGGAAGTCGACCACCTCGGTGATCTCCTTCTTCACCGACTCGTAGCCGGCCACGTCGGCGAACGTCGTGCCGGGTCGTTCGGAGGAATAGGTCTTGGCCTTGGAACGGCCGATCGACATGATGCCGCCCATCTGCGACTGCTGACGGCGGGCCATCCACCAGAAGAAGCCGATGATGATCATGAACGGCAGGAACAACGGAATGAGGCCGATCAGCCAGTTGGTGGTGGGGGTTTCCGGCTTGTAGTCGACACCCTTTTCGTCGAACAGGGCGCGGTCACTCTCGGAGAACTCCGTGAACGCCGTACTCGTGAACGTGGTGTCGTCGGTGCGGGTACCGGTGATCTCGTAGGTCGTGTTGTCGAACTCGAACGCGGTGATGGAGCCGTCCTCGATCTCGGAGAGGAAGGTGCTGTAGGTGATCTCGTCGGATTCCTCGGTGTTTCGACCTGAAGCGAGGAAGAGTAGGGCGACGAGCACGCCGACCACGATCCACGCCGACCAGCGGGGCCATCCGGAATCGGACCGCGTCGGCATGCGGGAATTTCGGCCCGGAGGTGCGGGGGGAGGGGTTGGCCCTTGAGAACTCATGTTTTCAGCCTAATTGGAGAGCGACTCGTTGCCGAGTCGGGGGGTCGTTTCAGGTGTCGAATACTTGATCGCTGTTCCGATCCCGTCGGTTGTATCCGTCGGACGGTTAGTCACAGCCGTCGGCTCCGTACGAAAACGTCGGCGGTGATGGATGCATCCTGGCTATCCGACCGGACGAAAGCCCGCCTAAAAGCGCCGGTCCCGCACCGCCCGCGTAGGCGGCGACCCGCTGTGGCGTTCGGTGGTCCGCGGGTGCGGTCGCAGCCGGAGGGCCCGCTGCTAGCGTCGGAGCACGATGGCAAGTCGTTTGCAGCCGGGATGGCCGGCCCACGCGCCCGAGGTCCGGTGGGGTCTCCGTGAGGCCTTCCTCTGCCTTGTCGTCGCTCAGTTGTTCGCCCCGTTCTGGGCCGCCGGCGTGTTCAGCCTCGGCGGTCACGACCTCGGCGAGGACCCGACGAGCCTGGTGCTGTTCATCGGCGGGAACGTGGGGTTGTGGCTCGCCTATCTGGTGGGCTCCGTCGTCGTCAGCCGCCGGCTGGGCCGAGGCCCCCGAACCGACTTCGACATCGGCATCACCGCCGGGGAGGCGGTCGAGGCGCTCCTTGTCGGTATCGGCCTCCAACTGATCGCCCTGCCGCTCCTGTACTGGCCGATCGGCCGGTTCGTGGACGTCGACCCCGGGGAGTCGGCGCGCAGGATCGTCGACCTGGTCGACAGTCCGATCGACGTGATAGTGCTCACGCTCGCCGTGGTGTTCGTCGCCCCGGTCGTCGAGGAGGTCTTCTACCGGGGACTGTTTCTCCCGGCGCTGACGGCCGCCACCGGGCCACTTGTCGGGATTGTCGGGAGCGCACTGATCTTCGCCCTGGTTCACCAGCAACTCGTGGTGATTCCCGGACTCACGCTGTTCGGACTGGTGGTGGCCTGGCAGACGGCGACGACCGGCCGAATCGGCCCGGCCATCATCACCCACATGGCCTTCAACGCCACGACGGTGGCCCAACTTCTGGTGGCGTCGACACGTCTCTAATCGGCGACACCCATGAGCCACCCGGCTCATAGCGGCCGTTGACGCTAACGATCGGGGTACTGGAGCCGACCCAAGGACTCGCAAACCAGGCCCGCTCGGCGGTTCGACATCGTGGAGTTCGTCGCTCATCGGCGGTGATCGCTTCGATCGTTGCCGCCTGGCGTGGTACACGATCCAGGCCGCCACCAGGAGAGGTAATGAGCACTTCCGACGGCAATTCGACAACCCGCCCGTTGCGACGGCGCAAGAGCAAACGATTCGATCGCAGCGGTGGATCGCCGGTGGCGACGGCCTCGACGGTTCTCGACGACGGTGATGTCGATGTGGATCTCCCTGATGATGGGCCCCAGGTGTCGCGAGAGGAGGCGGTGACGGCGCTGGTGCCCGCCACCGAGATCAGCCCGCCGCAGCCAACCGAATCGGCCGGCGGTGATGACCACGCCGATGCCGAGGCGGAGCCCGCACCGGTGACGCCGTCGGAGACCGAGCCGGTCGACGCTGAGCCGGACACGACCCAGGGTCGACCCGACGTGGCGGCGCGTCATCGGACCCTCGACCAGTTGACCCTTTGCGGCCGGTGTGGGCACGAGGTCTCGACCGTTCACATCGAGGTCGACGACAACGTTCTCATGATGGAGTCGTGTGACAATTGCGACACCCGGCGCTGGCAGCTCGCCGGAGAACCCATCGAGTTGAAGGATGCGCTCGATACGGTGGGCGAGCACACCGGTCGCCGCCGGTAGGCGGTCATCGGCCGGGGAATGGCCCGTCGCCCCACGACATCATCCGCCGCACGGACATGACGATTTCTTACTATCGTCTACCAGGTGCTTGGTAGTACCGCTCGAGGCGACGCGCCCTCCGACCCCGTTCACCGCGGGCGAATCGGGCTCCTGGTGGCAGGGGCCTGCGCTGTCTTCGTCTTTGCTCTCCTGAACTGGCCCGACGCCGACAGCATCGACGATCTCGCCGAACCGCTGCTGTTCATCGACACCACACCCTCGGGTGGCGACATGGGGGCGCACATCTGGGGGCCGGCCTACCTGCGGGATCACCTCCTGCCCCAGGCCAGGCTGACCGGCTGGACGCCCGACTGGTACAGCGGATTCCCGGCCTTTCACTTCTACATGGTTGTACCGTCGCTCGCCATCGTCGGGCTCAATGTCGGGTTGCCGTGGCCGATCGGCCTGGGCCTCATCGCCGTGGCCGCGGGCGCGGTGTATCTGATCGATCGCAAGGGCTCGGATCGGGTTGCACTCAACGGTCGCCTCCTGAAACTGCATCGGGCGGCAACCGCTCCCGAGAACCGGGTTCCCGTCATGACCGCGCTCGTCCTGGTGGCCGCGCTGGTCGTCGGTTTTCCCTACGGCGTGGCATTCAAGCTCATCTCGGTCAGCGGCCTCGTCGCCTTCCCGATCACCGCCTGGGTGATGGGGCGACTCGTCGGCTCCCCCGAACCCATTCCGGCGTTTCTGGCCCTCGGTGCGTTCGTCTTTCTGTTCGACACCAACTTCACGATCTACGGCGGCAACATCACCTCGACCCTCGCCGGGGAGTTCGCCTTCTCCATCTCGCTCTGCCTGACGATGGTGGCGATCGGTCTGGCGCTGCGTGGCATGGACCGCGGCAACTGGATGGCCCGAGCCGCGGTGGTCGTCGCGCTCGTCGCCCTCTGCCACATCATCCCGGTGTTCTTCCTCATCCCGGCGTTGATGCTGGCCGCCTTGTCGAATGGAGCGTCCACGGCCCGGACCTGGATGCTGGCCGGCTCGATTGCGCTGGCCATCGTGCCGGTGGCTTTCGCCGACGGCAACGCTCTCGGTATCAAGGTGCTGGCCGTCCTGGCGCTGGTCGTGGTGTTCGTGGCCGCCGGTGCCGGCGATCCAGTCATCTTCGCCCGCTATCGCTGGCTGGTCGTGGTCGGGCCGGTGGCCATGTTGGTGTCGGCCTTCTGGCTGCTCCCGTTCTATCTTCGAGAGCCCTACTTCAACGACATGGGCTGGGAACGTCTCGATGAGGTCGGCCCATCGATGCTGACCATTCCGATGAAGCTGGCGTTGCCGGTGGCGGCGATCGGCGTCCTGTTGGCCTACGCGGCCCGGGAGCGCATCGGCATGATCTTCGGCGGTCTCGGCGTGGTGTCCGCCGCCGCCGTCGCCAACCTGGGCGAGGGTCCGTTGTGGAACGCACGGCTGTTGCCCTTCTACTACCTGTCGGTCTACTTCACCGCCGGCATCGGTGTGGCCATGGTGGTGCGCTACGTCGGCACGCTGAGCACCGGCGATCTCGCCCGGCCGTCGCGGCCGGCGATAGTCGCGTCGTCGATTGCCGCACTGGTGTCGGTTTTGGTGGCCGTGGCCATGCCGTTGCGATTGATGCCGTTCGGCAGCATCGCCGAAGACGGCGGCTACGAGTGGCTGGTGTTCAAGAATTCAGCCCGCAGTGCCGTGCCCAGCTGGGCGGCGTGGAACTATTCCGGCTACGAGCGCAAGGATTCGTATCGGGAATACCATGATGTGGTCACCGCGATGGCTTCGGTGGGCGAGACCAACGGATGTGGTCGAGCGATGTGGGAGTACTCGAAGGAGCTCGATCGCTACGGGACACCGATGGCGCTCATGTTGCTTCCCCACTGGACCGAAGGCTGCATCGGTTCGATGGAGGGCCTGTACTTCGAGTCGTCGGCCACCACACCGTTTCACTTCCTGAATCAGAGTGTGCTGTCGGAGGCCCCGTCCCGGGCCCAACGAGATCTGCCCTACCAGGGATTCGACATCGACACCGGCATCCAACAGCTGCAGCTCATGGGCGTCCGGTACTACATGGCCCAGTCCGACAACGCCATCGCCGCCGCCGAATCCCATGAGGCGCTCACCAGGATCAGCGAGGCGCCACCGTTCGTGATCTTCCAGGTCGACGACAGTGACCTGGTCTCGGGCCTGGCCTACGAGCCGGTTGTCGTGTCAGGACGTTCGCCGGAGCAGCTGGCCAACGACGAGGCGGTGACCAGGTTCGACGTCGGTTGGGTCGGGCAGGCCGTGAACCACTACAACGATCCCGGTTCGTACCTGTCGCTTCCGGCCGAGGACGGTCCGGCGAGCTGGGATCGGCGCGAGTCGCTCACGACCTCGGACGGCGAGCCGATCGATTCGGTCAACGTCTCGAACATCTCGACGACCGACTCCACGATCAGCTTCGAGGTGGATCAGATCGGAGAGCCGGTTCTCGTGAAGGCCTCGTATTTCCCGAACTGGACGGTCGACGGAGCCGACGGACCGTGGCGAGCCGGCCCGAACCTCATGGTCGTCGTCCCGACCGAGACAACGGTTCGTCTGGAATTCGGCCGCACGTTGATCGACTGGTTGTCGACGCTGTTCACCCTGATCGGTCTCGTCATCGTGATCCTCCTCGCCGCCCGGTCTCGACGGCGACCGCGGCGTGCGACCGGGTCGGCGCAGGATCCCACGCCGGCGTTCTTTGCGTCGGCGGCGGGCGATCCGGACGGCGACGGCGAGCCGGAGCCAGCCGAGTCAGCTCCTGAGCACCTTCCCATCGAGCGCCCGGCCGCGGTCGGTGCCGGTTCCGGCGCGCCGGCCACGGCCGACGCCCCGGAACCCGGCCGTGGGGCGCCGGAGGAGTCAACCGGCAACGGACGACCCGAGTCCGAGTCCGGGAGCGGAACACCACCGGTCGATCAACCGGGTCCACCGGATCAGTCCGCCGCGTTCCGGCCGTGAGGAGCCGGCTCCGACTGTTCGCTCTGGTCGGGGCAGTAGCAACAGCGGTCGACCTCTTCCTGTTTCTCCTCCTGGCCGAACGCTGGTCGTCGGTCGTGGCGGCCAACGTCGTCGCGCTCGTGGCGGCGGCCACGGTCGCCTACACCCTGAACCGCCGGATCACCTTCAAGGGTGATCGCCGGGCCCGCTGGGTGAGCAACCCCGGTCTGTTCGCCGGAACAGCCGTCGTGGCCGGTTCCGTCGACACCCTGGTGCTGGTGCTCGTCAATCCGGCGCTGGCGCTCCCGATCACCAAGATCCTGGCCATCGGATTCGGTGCCGGTGTCCGCTGGTTCATGTACCGGTGGATTCTCTTCACCCAGGTCCGGCGCGATCTTGCCCAGCGGGTGCCGCGTCCAGCGCCCGACCGTCCGCTCCGCCTCACCGTCGTCCTGCCCGCCTACAACGAACGGGCCCGCATCGCCGACACCGTGGGTGCCATCGGTGAGACCCTGGTCCCGGTCCTCGCCGAGGATGACTTCGAGATCTTGGTGGTCGACGACGGCTCCGGCGACGACACGGTCGAGATCGCCGAACGGGCGGGAGCACGGGTGGTCCGCCAGCCGACCAATCAGGGTAAGGGAGCGGCGGTCCGTCGCGGCGTTCTGGAGGCGCAGGGCCGAACGGTGGTGTTCACCGACGCCGACCTCGCCTACCGACCGCAGCTGCTTCTGTCGGTGCTCGAGGAGGTCGAACAGGGCTGGGACATGGTCGTCGGGAGCCGCCGCCACGAACACACCAACGTGCTGGTGCGGGCCCGCAAACTCCGTGAACTCGGTGGCCGGATGGTCAACCGGCTCACCCATCTCGTCTTGCTCGGCCACTTTCGCGACACCCAGTGCGGGCTGAAGGGATTCCAGGCCGACATCGCCAGGGTCGTCTTCGAACGAACCAGGATCGACGGGTTCGCCTTCGACGTCGAACTGTTCCTGATCGCCGAGCAGGACCAGTTGTCGCTGCGAGAGATTCCGGTTTCCGTCGAGAACCGGGCTGGGTCGTCGGTCCGGATCGTGGCCGATTTCCTCACCCTGATCGTCGATCTGTTCCGCATCCGGCGTTGGGTCGGCGAGGGAATCTACCAGCCTGACGCGGCCCAGCTTCGTGTGCTCGACGAACGGGTTTGACCGGCGGCTCCGGCGTCGGCTTCGACCCCGACCTTCCCGCGCTAGCCTGGGATCCGCCGCGGCGGGGGGTTTGGACGTTCGACGAACGGCGCCAAACGTCGGCGTGACATGGCCGAACCATCAGCTGGGTCGGCCAACGACCGATAGGTGAACTTGTGACCGATCTTTCCGTTCTCGACCGCATCGTCAAGGCCTATGACATCCGGGGAACCTATCCGGCGGAGATCAACGCCGAGGTCTGCCGTGCGCTCGGCACGGGATTCGCAGTGTTCATCGCCGATGTCGAGCCGGACGTCACGGCGGTCGTCATCGGACGCGACATGCGACCGTCGGGCCCCGAGCTGGTCGACGCCTTCGCCGCCGGTGTCATGAGCCAGGGCCTCGATGTCATCGACATCGGTCTGGCGTCCACCGACCTGCTGTATTTCGCATCCGGGAGGCTCGATCTGCCCGGCGTGATGTTCACGGCCTCCCACAATCCGGCCGAGTACAACGGCATCAAGTTGTGCCGCAGCGGCGCCGCGCCGGTGGGTGAGGAGTCCGGGCTCGCCGACATCAAACGGGTGGCGATCCAGGGGGCCGCGGAGGTGGCCACGGCCGAGCGCGGCAGTCGCTCCGAACGCGATCTCATGGCCGACTTCGTCGACCACGTGCGGAGCTTCGTCGACGTCGACGGCCTGCGGCGGCTGAAGGTCGTGGCCGACACCGCCAACGGCATGGGCGGCTTGGTCGTGCCGGAGGTCTTTTCGGGGCTGCCGTTCGAGCTCGAGATCCTGTATCCCGAGCTCGACGGGACCTTTCCCAATCACGAGGCCAATCCGATCGACGCGAAGAACCTCGTGGATCTCCAGGACCGGGTGCTGGAAACCGGGGCCGACATCGGTCTGGCGTTCGACGGTGACGCCGACCGGGTCTTTCTGGTCGACGAGAAGGCCCGGCCGGTGTCCGGATCACTCACCACGGCGCTGCTGGCCCGGTCGATACTGGCCCAGAACCCCGGATCGACGATCATCCACAACCTGATCTGCTCGAAAGCGGTTCCGGAGGTGGTGATCGAGAACGGGGGAAAGCCGGTGCGTTCCCGGGTTGGACATTCCTTCATCAAGCAGCTGATGGCCGAGACCGGCGCCGTGTTCGGTGGTGAGCACTCCGCCCACTACTACTTCCGCAACAACTGGCGAGCCGACTCGGGGCTGATCGCCTCGGTGATGGTGCTCGAGCAGCTCTCTCGCCACGACGGCCCGTTGTCGGACCTCCTCGCTCCACTCAAGCGGTATCAGGCGTCGGGCGAGATCAACACCCGGGTGACCGACGCCGCCGCGGTGATCGAGCGTGTGGCCGACCATTACCGTGACGCCTCCCGCGATCGCCTCGACGGCCTCACCGTCGATCATGGCGACTGGTGGTTCAACCTGCGCCCGTCGAACACCGAACCGCTGTTGCGGCTGAACCTCGAAGCTCCAACCGAAGCCGAGGTGATGCAGCGGGTGTCCGAGGTGCAGGCGATCATGGGAGAGGACTCCCGCTGATCGTGAGAAGGATCACCGGCGCACTGCAACACTACCCGTGGGGTCAGTCCTCGGCGATCGCCGAGCTGCGGGGCGTCGATCCATCGGGACGGCCCGAGGCCGAATACTGGCTCGGTGCCCATCCACGGGGCCAGAGTCGTGTCGTCGATGACGGCGACGAGGGCCCGATGCTCGAGTCGATCATCGCCGCCGAGCCCGAGTACTGGCTCGGGCCCCCGGTGCACGACCGCTTCGGTGAACTACCGTTCCTCTTCAAGGTGCTTGCCGCCGCGGAGCCGTTGTCGATCCAGGCTCATCCCAACGCCGAGCAGGCGCGGGCCGGCTTCGAGCGGGAGGATCTGGCCGGTGTCGATCGCGATGACGTCAAGCGCAGCTACCGCGATCCGAATCACAAGCCGGAGCTGATCTGCGCCCTCAGCGATTTCGAGGCCAAATGCGGCTTTCGTGACCTCGATGACACCAGGCGGCTGTTCTCGCTGTTCACTCACCCGGCACTCGACCCGCTGCAGGAGCGGCTTGGCGCCGGCGGCGAAGCCTCAGCGGTGATCGGCGACGTGGTGGCCTGGCTCCTCGACCTGGATCGCGTCCACGTCCTCGATCTCGTCGAGGGTGTGGTCTCCGAAGCCCGCCGGTTGCTGGATTCCACCGCCGACCCGGCCCCGATCGTCGATTTCCGGGCTGACCTGGACTGGACCCTGCGGATCAACGAGGTGCATCCGGGCGATATCGGCGTCGTGCTGGCGCTCCTGCTGAACCATCTGACGCTGCGACCCGGCGACGCCCTGTTTCTCGAGGCCGGGGTGGTGCACGCCTATCTCCACGGCCTCGGTGTCGAGCTGATGGCCAACAGCGACAATGTGCTCCGGTGCGGCCTGACACACAAGCACATCGACGTCGACGGCCTCCAGGCGGTGGCACGGTTCGAGCCGCACCGACCGTCGGTTCAGACAACCAGCGGCCCCACCCACCGGTTCGATGCGCCGGTTCCCGAATTCTCCCTCACCGTCTACCGGTCCGCCGGCGACGCCTCGCGCCGGATCTGTGATGTCGAGGGGCCGGAGATCGTCTTCGTCGAGTCCGGGTCGGCCACACTGTCGAGCACGCCCGGCGGTGGAGGGGACCCGCTTCGGCTCTCGCCCGGGCAGGCCGTCGCCGTGCCGGCGGCGACCCGGCGCTACGAAATGAGATTGGACGGAGCCGACACAAGGGTCTGGCGGGCCACGGTGGGCCGATAACCTGGTCCGGGTATTCCGATCCGGAGTATCGCACTCGGAGGTTCACCCGTGGCCCTGGCCCAGCAGCTACTCGACATCCTGGCTTGTCCTGAAGACAAGGGCCCTCTGCTGTACTTCGAGCCGGAGGGTTGGCTCTACAATCCTCGTCTCCAGCGCCGCTACCGGATCGAGGACGACATTCCCATCATGTTGATCGACGAATCGGAGCCGGTCGACGGCACCGAGCATGACCGCCTGATGGCCCTGGCCGCCGAACGATCCATTCATCCGACGTTCGACGCGTGACATCGGCGCCCGGCCCTGCGCCATCACGCCCCGATCGTCGTTCCCAACCCCTTCCCCTATCAGGAGCTGACATGTCAACTGCCGATCCGCGACCCCGATCCCTGGCTGACGGCGACTACAAGGTCGCCGACATCAATCTGGCCGGAATCGGCCGCAAACAGATCGAGTTGGCCGAGCACGAGATGCCCGGCCTCATGGCACTGCGGGCCGAGTACTACGACACACAGCCGCTCGCGGGGGCTCGGATCACCGGCAGCCTCCACATGACGGTGCAGACGGCCGTGCTCATCGAAACGCTCACCACGCTCGGAGCCGAGGTGCGCTGGGCCAGCTGCAACATCTTCTCGACCCAGGACGAGGCGGCCGCCGCCGTCGTCGTCGGACCCGACGGCACCACCGACCACCCGACGGGTGTCCCCGTTTACGCCTGGAAGGGCGAGACGCTCGAGGACTACTGGTGGTGCACCGAACAGGCACTCCGCTGGCCCGACTCGATCGGCGGGCCCAACCTGATCCTCGACGACGGAGGCGATGCCACGCTGCTCGTCCACAAGGGCGTCGAGTACGAGAAGGCCGGAGCCGTTCCCGAGCCAACCGAGGACGATTCCGACGAGTGGACCGAGGTGCTGCGACTGCTGCGGCGTCTCCACGACGAGGACCCGACCCTGTTCACCAAGATGGGGGCCAACATCCGCGGCGTGTCGGAGGAGACCACCACCGGTGTCCACCGGCTCTACGAGATGAAGGAAGCGGGGGTGCTGATGTTCCCCGGTATCAACGTCAACGACGCGGTCACCAAGTCGAAGTTCGACAACAAGTATGGAACCCGCCACTCCCTGATCGACGGGATCAACCGGGCCACCGACGTCATGATCGGCGGCAAGCTGTGCGTCGTCATGGGCTACGGCGATGTCGGCAAGGGCTGTGCCGAGTCGTTGCGGGGTCAGGGAGCGCGGGTCGTGATCACCGAGATCGACCCGATCTGTGCGTTGCAGGCGGCCATGGACGGCTACGAGGTCACCACCATCGAGCGGGTCCTCGACTCTGCCGACATCTTCATCACCGCCACCGGCAACAAGGACCTGCTGTCGGCCGAGATGATGGGCCACATGAAGCAGGGTGCCATCGTCGGCAACATCGGTCACTTCGACAACGAGATCGACATGGCCGGCCTGTACCGATCGAGCGACATCCAGCGCATCAACATCAAGCCCCAGGTCGACGAGTTCCGCTGGCCCGACGGCAAGAGCATCATCGTGTTGAGCGAGGGCCGCCTGCTCAACCTCGGCAACGCGACCGGTCATCCGAGCTTCGTGATGTCGGCCAGCTTCACCAATCAGGTG
>JBFHME010000045.1:0-22571 GCA_041594435.1 Acidimicrobiales bacterium | reverse complement strand
GGCGTGACCACCGAGGAGATCGACGCCGCCTGCCATGAACGGGCGATCGAACTCAACGCCTACCCGAGCCCGCTCGAGTACCCCGGTCCGGTCATGGCGTTCCCGAAGTCGGTCTGCAGCTCGGTCAACGAAGTGATCTGTCACGGGATCCCCGACGATCGGCCGTTGCGCGATGGCGACATCGTCAATCTCGACGTCACCCTGTTCCGTGAGGGCGTTCACGGCGACACCAACGCCACCTTCTTCGTCGGCGAGGTCGACGAGTTGTCGAGACGCCTCGTCCAGGTGACCCGTGAATCACTGGAGAAGGGCATCGAAGCCGCAAAGCCGGGCCGGCCGATCAACGCGATCGGTCGAGCCATCCAGACCCATGCCGAAGCCCAGGGGTTCGGGGTCGTTCGAGACTTCGTCGGGCATGGCATCGGCGAACAGTTCCACACCGACCTGCAGATCTGCCATTACTACCACCCCCGGCTCACCGACATCATGGAGCCGGGCATGACCTTCACGATCGAGCCGATGATCACCGCCGGTTCGTGGAAGGTGAGGTTGTGGGACGACGGCTGGACCGCTGTGACAGCGGATGGCAGCCGTACGGCGCAGTTCGAGCACACCATCCTCATGACCGACGACGGGGCCGAGATTCTCACCACCCCCACCGATACCAGTACCCATCCGTACTGGGATACCGAGCCGCTGTCCGCCTCCGGCGTCGTCTGACGCCTCGTCGACCCGCTAACCCAGCCGGTCCCCGATCAGGTCCCAGAGGCCGAGCATACGGGTGGCCAGCGCCACCACGACGACGATCAGCACCGGCCTGATCACCCGTTCACCCCCGTCGACGGCGACGTTCGCCCCCACGTACCCGCCTGCCCCCATACCGGTGCTGAGCACGAGAGCCGGGATCCAGCGAATCTGGTCGTTGTAGAGAAAGACCGGTACGGCGATCGCGGTGATGGCGAGGATGAGAATGGTCTTCACCGCGTTCGCGGTGACGAGATCGAAGCCGGAGCGGGCCAGCACGAGGAGGAGGAAGAGCCCGACTCCCGCCTGTACCGCGCCCCCGTAGAATCCGATGCCGGTGAAGACCGCCACGGTCGCCCAGGCCGGCCACGGCGCGGCACCGGCGTCCGCCTGCGGCTTTCGCAGGGTGAGGATCAACAACGGAAACATCAGGAATCCGAAGAGCCGCTCGAACAGTTCGTCGGGGATCTGTGAGGCCACCAGCGAGCCGGCCAGTGCTCCGACCATGACCGGAACCAGCACGGCGATGGTGCGAGCCCGGTCGCTCACGTTCCGTCGGGCGAAGCCATAGGCACCGGCGAGAGTCTGGATCAGCACGGCAATTCGGTTGGATCCGTTGGCCACCGTTCCGGCGACGCCGGCCAGCGACAGGAGGGGCACCGTGAGCATCGAGCCACCTCCCGCCATCGAATTGATCACACCGGCGAAGAAACCGCCGACTAGCAGAACAAGCGCATCGACCCACGTCATCGCACCGACGCTAGCCGGTTGGACCCGACCGAATGTGGTCGGAACGAACGTCCCGATCGGCAGGCATCGACCACAGGCTCACGCCAAGCCGCGATACTGACCGGGCGGCGCCAACAAGACAACGAAGAGTTCTGAATGCACACGGGAGTTTGTGAATTATGCGCCGAGGCTTCGCTTCGATGCTTATGGGATTGTCGCTACTGGCGGCGTCAGCGGCGTGGGCCGGTTTGGTGTTTGCCCACAATGTTCTGGATGAGAACCAGTCCGGCCGGTTATCGGCCCGGATCATGGATCATGAGGGGGTTCGCACCGTCCTGACCAACCGTCTCGCCGAAGGGATGGAGCGCCATGTCCCGGTCGACGAGCCCATGTCCCGGCAGGAGCTTCGCTCCGTGGCGGCCGAGGCTCTGACCGGCCCGTTGGCGGCAACGGCTCTGCGTGACGGCCTCTCGGAGGCCCACCTGCTCGGCCTGGCCGATGCCGAGGCCGAACCGACGTTCAGCGATTTCGACGTGAACGAGGCGGCCCGACAGGCCCTGATCGCCGCCCGCCCGTCGTTGCGTGATCGGATCCTGGTCAATCCGCTGGTCAAGGTCCGCCTGCCGGTGGAGGGCCTCACGTGGTTCTCCGGGCTGAAGACGCTGGCCGATCGATTCGCGGTGCTGGCGCTGGCCATGGCCGCCGTCGGCTTCGCGACCTCGTTCGTCGTCGCCGAGGAGCCGACTCCGGTACTTCGACGAGCCGCCTGGTGGATTCTCACCTCGGCCGGCGTCTGGACGCTCCTGGGCCCGGGGTTCGCCGCCATCGTCCGCCTCGCGGTGCCCTCATCGTACATCGTGTTCGCCGTCGCCATCGAAACGGTCCTCCGCTCCATGCTGAATCCGGCGATCGTCATGGCCTCGTTCGGCGTTGGTCTGTTGTCGGTGAGCTACCTGGCGCCCGCCATCGGTCGTCGCCGGGGAGCCCTCCTGCTCGAGCAGGCGAGGGGTCGACTCGGCGCAGACCGGCGTCCGATCCCGACCACGGCGCCGGCTCCATCCGCCGCTGCCACCGCGGCCGCCGGCCCGACCGGCGTGTCGGATCCGGGGTCGAGTCCGGCGGCGGCCGATTCGACCCCGGGTGAGCGCTCGCCGGTAACCGTCAACGCGACCGTCAACGCGCCCCTCAACGAAGCGCAGTTCAGATCCGGCAGCGTCGGCAGCCGACTGTCCGCGGCCTGGAAGGAAGGCCACGGCTATCTCGACGACGCCCGGGTTGCACCGTTCTTCTCCGGATCGACCCGGGAGCCGTGATCGGTCGGCCTCCCGGGGTCGAGTCGGCAACGGCTACGGGAGGTATGCGAGCTGCCCGTCGAGCCAGTCACGAATCTCGCCGAGCACCTCGAATCGTTCCGGCTCGTTCAGGCACTCGTGACGGAGACCCGGCCAGCCCCGGTAGGTGACGATCGGAAGCTCGGCCAGCGGCAGGGATGCCGCTTGCGGCACGAGCTCGTCTTCCTCCCCGTGGAGGACGTAGGTCGGGACCCGAATCCG
Source organism: Acidimicrobiales bacterium (assembly GCA_041594435.1). GTDB lineage: Bacteria > Actinomycetota > Acidimicrobiia > Acidimicrobiales > SZUA-35 > JAHELU01. Next base: position 19,545 of record JBFHME010000045.1, on the reverse strand, counting down.
ATCCAGCTGCGACGTGGTCTCCTCCATGGTCTCGAAGATCGCCTTGCCCAGCCCCGCCGTGGCCCCGAGGATCACCAGCGGGTCCTCGTGATACGCCTTCTCGACCTCCTCGTCTCGTGACAGGAGTCCGTTCATCGGCGTCCCTTTGATGAACAGCGACGGCACGAACCGCCCGAGGATCGGAGCGGCGATCCGCTGCCAGCGGGGCACCTCGGCGGCCAGCGCCGGCGAGCTGAGAATCGCCAGATCCGGCTGGGGGCGATCCGAGACGAGGTAGGTCGACGCCATCAAACCGCCCAGTGAATGGCCCATGAGCACCACCGGTGTGTTGAGCGCACGCCGTTCGACCAGGTGGTCCTCGATGTCGTCCAGGAACGTCTCGAACGTGTCGATATGGGCTCGCCGACCACCGCTCTGGCCGAAGCCACGGTTGTCGTAGGCCACCACGTCGATCCCGGCGTCGGCCAGGTACTCACCGACGTGCCGGTAGCGCCCCGAGTGCTCGCCGATGCCGTGCACGATCAGGAGTGCGGCCCGGGGCGCCTCGACCGGCCACCGACGGACCAGTTGGGTCTCGCCGTCTCGGGTCTCGTCGAACTCAACGGTCATTGCTGATGCTGCCACATCACCAGGTTACCGTTTGGTCGTGATTTGAACCGGATACGTCGCCCATCAGGTCGTGGCAATGGACGTGCCCGCATGTCAGACTGGGCGGCGATGTTGCCCCTCCCGACCCTTTTCGCCGTTGCCGTGGGCGGAGCCGTCGGCTCGCTGGCCCGCTGGGGCGTGCTGGAAATCGCCACCGGAGGCGAGAACCCGTTACCCGGCAACACGGCACCCGGCGTGTATGTGGCGCTGTTCGCGATCAACGTGCTCGGTTCGCTGCTGTTCGGCGTGTTGATCGCTCAGCGCGACCTCATGAAGGAGAATCAGTTCCAGGCCCTGGGAACCGGCTTCACCGGTGGGCTCACCACCCTCTCGAACTTCGCCGTTGACGTGGCCGAGATGCTCGACGGGGGTCGCTTTCTCGATGCTGCGACCAACGGCATCGGCACGGCACTGTGTGCACTCGTCGCCGCGGGACTCGGCTACCGGCTGGGGATGATCAGCCGATGATGGCGATCATCGTGGTTGCGGCGATGCTGGCCGCAGCCGGTGTGGGAACCGTCGTCCGATTTCTGACCGGTCTGCTGTTCAACCATGAGTTCCCGATCGGCACGCTGGGTGTCAACCTCCTCGCCTCGACGATGCTGGGGCTGCTCGTCGGTGCCGGGGTCGGCGATTCGATGTCGCTGATCGTCGGAACCGGCGCTCTGGGGGCGATGTCGACCTGGTCGGCGACGGCCAACGAGGCGGCCATCATGGCTCGACGGGGCGAGGGGTATCTCGCTCTGGCCTATCTGGCACTGAGCGTGTTGAGCGGGGTCACCTTCGCCTGGTTCGGTCTGCAGCTCGGCCAGGCCCTCTAGGGCTACCCCTCGGTCCGCACGTCGGCGCACTCGACGGTGACGTCGGACAGAACGTCACCGGTCTCGGGATCGACGGCCTCCACATAGCCCCGGTCGAGCGAAAGATCGTCGAGACACTGCCGGCGGGCCAACTCCTCCATCTGGGGAGTCGGTGGGATGAGGTGGGTGATCGGCGGCGGATCGGCCTCCAGGACCGGTGGATTGGCCGGATCGATCGGCACGGCCTCCTCCCCTGCGCAGCCGGCCAGGAGGGAACCGAGGATGACAGCGCCCATGACGACGCTCGAGGCGACGTTCACGGCGGCTGCACGAACCGATCCCGGTCTCCGAGGCACTGTCGGGTTCGATGCCATTGGCATCACGGTAGCCAGCGAATGAACTCGTCTGGTTGGAAGCTTCAGACTTCTCCTCGCCGGGCCGACCTGGAGAAGGTGCTCTCCCCTCGTAGGGTCACCTTCGACTACTCATCGCAGCGTTCACCGATCTGGACGCCGGCTCCCGAATTCGCTTGCGCGGCCAACAGCGTGTCGCTGATGATGCCGACCATCGAGCCGTACTTCGTTCGATCCGCTCGTCGGGCGCTGCCGATGCTCCCGCCGGACGCGACCCCGCTCGCCCGCGCCTACCTCGAGCAGGAAGCCGAACATCTCCGGCAGCACCGTTTGTTCAACCGGCTGTTGACCGACACCTACCCGGCCCTGAACCGAACCGAACGGGTCATGGGCGCCGCCTATCGTCGGCTCGAGGAATCCCGGTCCCTCGAGTTCAGCTGCGCGTTCGCCGCGGCGTCGGAGACCATGGCCTACTCGGCGGCTCGCTGGGCGGCGGCACGCCGGTCGGAATTGTTCCGTGACGCCGACGAGGTGGCGGCGACGTTGTTCCTCTGGCATCTGGCCGAGGAGGTCGAGCACAAATCGGCGGCCTTCGAGATCCATCGCCACGTCGTGGAGGCCGAGGGCCGTACGATCTGGGCGAGGGCGCGGTTGCTGGGCGCAATGGTGATCGCACTGGCCTTGGTCATCGTGTTCGTGGTGTGGGGGACGACGGTGATGCTCGCCGGCGAACGCCGTCTCCATCATCCGATCGCCTGGATCCGGCTGCTTCGTTGGAGCCTCCTGTTCGCGTTCGAGATGCTGAGCAACCTGACGATCAGCCTGCTCCCCGGTTTCCACCCTGACGACTTCGTCGATCCGATGTTCTACGAGGTCTGGTTGCGGGAGTTCGACGCCGACACGGCGAGCGTTCCGATCTGGGCCGACGTCGGGGACGAAACTGGGTAGTAACCCCCATCAGACTTCAGAGATCCTCCTTTCGGGCCGATTTGTACAGGGTGGAAGCCGAACACCATGAATCCCAGCGTGCGCCGTCCCGCCAGCAGTCGGAGATCTCGTCGACCAACGGCATCGATCCCGGTGAGGTCGCCAGACCTGGCGCCACGAACCCGGGTTCTCCGGTCCACGTCGAAACCGGCACCGGGCTTCCGGACCTGGATCACTTCGAGCAACAGGTCATCCAGGCCGATCTCGACCGCGATCCGTTCGCCGTCGCCCTGTTCGAGGTCAAGCCGTTGGGGCCCGACTCTTCGAGCCTCCTTCCTCGTCTGGCCCGCTGCCTGCTCGACTTCGCCAGCCCGTCGACCCACGTGGCCTATCTCGGCCGCGGCCGGCTGGCCATCCTGACCCGCACCACCGACACCACCCACCGGTGGGTGGCTCCTGTCGCCACGGCTCTCCAGAGCGCCCTCGACGCCTGGCTCGACGAACCTGGGGCCGACGGCCGTCCCCGGCGCGCCGCTCGTGGCCATGATCACGGTGACCGTCCCGTGATTGCCGATCTCGTCGGGTCGGTCGATGTGTCCGACCTCGCCGACCGGCCCCGGCTGATCTCCGGCGCAGCGCGCGGACTGACCAAGCAGGTCTGGCCGAACGCCGAGGCGGCCCTGATGAACGCCTACAGGCGACGGCTGTCGTTCGTCGAACACCGAGGCGGCAACGCCGAACCGATGGCCGGGGCGCATCGCCCGACGGTCGCGGCTCCGGCGAGGCGGCAGCTCGAACCGGTGGGCGCGAACGGCTCGAATCGCGCCGCCGACGACGAGCGACTGGTGGTGCTGTCGCACCGCCTCCAGCCGGTTGATCGCCCGGAACCCGACTGGCTGTGGCTTCGGCTCGAGCCGGGACTGCAAACGAACGCCGGGTCGGCGGCCCACACCATCGATCCGGGGGATCTCAACCCGAGCGAGCGGGCCATGTTGGAGATCTGGCTGGCCAATCAGATCGGTCCGATCTTCGCCGAAGCCTCGACCCAACTCCGCCTGACGATTCCGATCACCGCCGAGGCCGGTCGCGCCCGGTCGTTCGCCCAACGCATCTTCCCGATCCTCGAGCAGCATCGAATCCCTCCAAGCCGACTGGTTGTGGAGATCGACGATGTGGCGCTGGTGGCCGAACAGCCCACCGACGAGGAGGCGGCTCTCAACGGAACGCAGCCGTCCGCACGACGGTTCGTCGAGGACGCGGCGGCGATGGACGTCTCGGTTGTCATCGGCAACTTCGACGGCGGCTGGATCTCCTGGCGGGCCGTTCAGGACCTTCCGATCGATTACCTCAAACCACCGCCCGAGCTGGTTCGCCGCGCCGGCGCAGGCGATGACGAGGCGCTACGGTCGCTCCACATCATCGGCACCGACGCCGAGCGCCGGGGCATCGAACTGATCGTTCCCGACGTGGCGACCGCGCTGTCGCAGCGGGATCTGGCGCAGGTCGGATTCAGCTACCGCGAGGGGGAGACGGCGACCGTCAGCCGGGCCTTGACTCCGCCGAAGCCGGCCGAGGGCCGGCAAGCCGCAGGATCTCGGCCGCAGGCGTCGTAGCCGGCTCAGACACCGAACCGACAAACAGTGGTTCGGCCTCGGAGGCCGAACCGACGGCCGGCTGCCAGGCAGCTGACACCTGTACCCCGTACGGGATTTGAACCCGTGCTACTGGCATGAGAAGCCAGCGTCCTAGGCCGCTAGACGAACGGGGCTGGACGTGCTCAGCGGATCATAGCGGAGCGAATCATCCGCTCAACCGCTTTGCGGTCGATCCGACGAAATTCCACCCCGCATGAGGCGGCGAGTCGACGGATCAACTTGCTCGGGGAGGAGGACTCGAACCCCCAATGTCTGGACCAGAACCAGATGTGTTGCCAATTACACCATCCCCGAAAGACGGCACCTGGATAGGCTAGCGCCCCGCATACGGATTCGACCACCGGTTTTCCACGACGAGTGGAATCACCGGGTGATGCGGTCAGCCCGACAACCGCTGCGCCAGATAGGTGTCGACGCGTCGAAACGACACGATACGGCCGACGGCAACCGCCAGCCCCTCCCGAAGAATGCGTTCGACGGACGGTGGCTGCTCCGTGGGATAGACGGCGGCCCGCAAACCGACTTCTTCGGCCACCAGCTCCGAACGGCGGGCGTGATAGGGGTCGGTGACCAGAATCACGTCGCCGATGCCCTCACGAATCAGGAACCGGGCCGCGGCAGCCAGCGATTCATACGTCGACGAGCCCTGCACCTCCAGCCGCAGCTCCTCGTCGGAGATCCCATGCGTCTCCCGCAAATAGTCGTAGCCCGACTTGGCCTCGGTGGTCACGTCGGCCTCCTGCCGTCCCCCGGTCACCACGATCAGATCAACTCGATCGCTGCGCCACAGCTCGGCCGCCGTGTCGAGCCGGGCCCGCAACACGGCGGAGGGTTCACCGTTGTACTGGGCCGCACCGAGCACCACCGCGGCCGGGGCGGACGCATCGGTACGACGGGATGAGGCCCACGCCACATCGATGATGCTCACCAGCAGATAGAGGATGCCGATGACGACGGCGAGACGAACGAGCCTCCCGGCCGACCAGCCGTTGCGGCGACGCCCGTTGGCCGCACGGCCTCTCGACCCAACGTCAATCGAGTCGGCCACGAGCCTTCCGTATCCGTTCCAGGACGACAACTCGATCGAGCTCCGCCATGGGTTCGAACAAGGGCAACCCGGATCGACGACCGGTGACGGCCATGCGGACCGGCAACTGCGACTTGGCGCCCAGCACCTCACCGGCGCCCAACACCGCCTCGGCCAGGGCGTCGGGCTCCCACTCGGCCGCTTCGAGCCGTTCGAGCACCAGATCCAGCACCTTCGGAACGTCGTCACGATCCATGACCTTGCGCCAGTCCTTGTCGTCAGGCTCCGGCGGTTCGGCGACGATCCACTCGATCAGTGCGGGAATCTCGTCGTAGCGCCGAATCCGTTCCTGTACGAACGGGGCGAGCCGACGGTAGAGCTCCTCGTCGACATCCCCGGCGAACGGCAGTGACGCCGTGACGAACGAGTCGAGGTCGAGCATGCGGATGTACTCGCCGTTGAAGTGGTCGAGCTTCCTGGTGTCGAAATACGCCGGGGCCTTGTTGATGTCGGCCAGATCGAATCGCTCGATGATCTCGGAGATCGGCCGGATCTCGATGTCGTCCTTGGCGCCCCACCCGAGGGTCACCAGATAATTGCGCATCGCCTCGGGCAGGTAGCCACGATCGGTGTAGTCTCCGACCGACACGTCGTCCCGACGTTTCGACAGCTTCTTGCGTTGCTCGTTGACGATCAACGGAAGATGTGCGTAGCGCGGCGGCTCGGTGGCCCCCAACGCCTCCAGGAGCAGCAGGACCCTGGGCACCGTGTTGACCAGGTCCTCGCCCCGGACCACGTGGGTGATACCCATGTCGAAGTCGTCGTAGGCGTTGGCCACATGAAACATCGGCACACCGCTGGAGCGTACGATCACGAAATCCTCGAGCGTCGAATTCTCGAACTCGACGCGACCCCGGACGAGGTCGTCCCAACCGGTGACGCCCTCGTCGGGCGTACGGAACCGCACGACGACGCCGGCCGACCCGTCGGCCGGTTTGGCCACCTGCCGATCACGGCAGTGGCCGTCGTAGCCGGCGCTCCCACCGACTCGGGCCCGCACGTCGGTCTGACTGCAATCGCAGTAGTAGGCCTGACCCCGTTCGAGAAAACCGTCGACGGCGGCCAGATACTGGTCGAACCGGTCGGATTGGCGGTATTCCTCATCCCAATCCAGACCAAGCCACTCGAGGCTGCGGCGGATGTTGTCGATCAGCTCCGGGCGGGACCGGTCGGTGTCGGTGTCCTCGATTCGGAGGATGAACGTCCCACCCGTCCTGCGTGCGTACAGCCAGTTGAACAGCGCCGACCGGGCGCTACCGACGTGAAGATACCCGGTGGGGGCCGGGGAGAACCGAACCCGAACGGTCACGAATGATCCAGGCCGTCGTGGCCGTCGGCGGGGAGGAGCTGCCGCCAGTCGGCGCGGTGGAGACGCTCGATCTCCCCGTGGGGCTTCCGGAGCAGCTCGTCGGGGACGAGATCGACGAGTTCACGCCGTTCGAGATAGTGATGATGGCTGGCGATCTCGGCGAACGCGTTCCGCCGCCAGGTGACCAGGTCGCCGGGCGGATCGGCATCGAGAAAGCCGAAGATCGTGAACGCCGCCGTCAGGTCGTGGACGACGGGGGCGCGCCCGAGCAGAGCGGCTCGTTTCATGGCCAGAGCCACACTGCCGGCAACGGCGTCATCCCGCTTCACGTCGCCGAGGTGCATCCGGTCTTCGAGGTGGCGGACGAGCCTGAAGGCGTAACCCGGATCGGGACCGGTCGTGCCGAGTGCGGCTCCCGTTGGCTGCGAACCGCGGATCTCACCCGGGCGATCGGCTGTCCAGCCGCCGGGACGAAGCGGGGGTGACGAATAGATCCGAGTCCGTTGGGTTGGATCGGTCGGGACAAAGTCGGGTGCAGCCACGCTGAACAGGTTACTGTGCACACCAGGTCACGGGCACTCATCGAGGCCCGTTTCCACCTCCGGTGGCGTCCGCTCGACCACCGGCAACAGACTTTGGAAACCGCCGCCGACCAATCGTTCCGGGAGCCGCCCCATGGAAACCACCGCCGTCATCTACCGCATCATCCTGCTCGGACACATCGCATCGGCCATCGTCGGGTTCGGGGCCCTGATCGCCCATGGCACCTTCCACGCCAGGGCGGTGCGGTCGTCGTCGGCTGACGCCGTTCCGGTTCTGCGGGCGACCGCCCAGGGCGCGAGGATCGGCGAGTACGGCTTGTACGCCGTGCTGGCGTTCGGCATTGTCCTCATCGCGTTGAGTGACGACGTCTACCGCTACAGCGAACCGTGGATCTCCGCCTCATTCGTGGTCTGGATCCTCATCATCGGCCTCGTCCACGGCCTCATCAGGCCGGCACGGGCCAAGTTGCTGGAGCTGGCGGTCTCATCCGACGGCGTCGGTGACCAAGGCACCGACGGCAACGGCGAACTCGCCGCCCGGACCGACGCACAGCCGCTCATGGCCCGACTGGCCGCCGGTGAGGCCGGAACCCAGCTGCTGTTGGCGGCGGCGCTCGTGCTGATGATCTGGAAGCCCGGCCACTGACCACGGCCGACCTGCGTCGTGATCGAAAGCGGTCGCTCTACAATGGTCGTCCGTGTGGCTGGTACTCCCACGACCCGCGGCACATCGATGCCACAGCCGGTGGCGGCCGAGCGGAGGGTGATCTCGACCATGAAACCGTTGCAGCGCCGAGAGATCCTCGTGCTGGCGTTCCTCGCTTTCATCGCCGTGGCCGCCCTGACCGGATCACCCGGTCAGATCGGGGAACTGATCCGCGGCCAGCTGCTCAGCTCGTTTGCGTTCCTCACCTCGATCCAGCTGGTGGCCGGGCTGATCGGGATCTTCGTCCTCGAGCGGAGGTACCCGGCCCAACCCAATGTGGCCCTGTTCAGCCCGGCCGTGGCCATGGACGCCCTCTACACCTTTGTCGTCCAGCCACTGACCGTTGTGGTGCTCGTGCTCATGAGTGAGCCGCTCAGCGCCTTCCTGTCGACCAACGCGAGCTGGCTGGTTCTCGACACCACCAGAAGCCTTCCCCTGCCGGTGGCGCTTGTTGCCGGCCTGGTGATCACCGACTTCTTCGTCTGGCTCGCCCACGTGCTGAAACACAAGATCCCCCTGCTGTGGCGGTTCCACATCATTCACCACTCGCAGGTCCAGATCAACATGTTCACCTCGAACCGGATCCATCCGGTCGAACACGTGCAGGACCTGGCGATCCAGACGCTTCCGTACTTCATCCTGTTCCCGTCGCTGACGTCGAACTGGAAGTCGTTCATGGTGCTCAATGTGCTCTACGCCTGGCAGCAGCGCTTCCAGCACTCCAACATCGCCACCAACCTCGGGCCGCTGCGCTACATCATCGTCACCCCTCAGTCGCATCGGGTTCATCACTCGCTGGTCGAGGAGCACTGGAACTCCAACTACGGAAGCGTCTTCACCTGGGACCGCCTCTTCGGCATGCAGCACGATGACGTCGAGAGCTACCCCATCACCGGCCTCAACGACAACGAGTTTCCGGAGCCGGCAACCTGGTCGCCCCGGGAGTTCCTCCGCTGCCTGGCGGACCAGTTCACCTACCCGTTCAAGCGCGACGTGATCGCCCGGGTGAGTCAGCCGGTCGGGGCCGGGGGAACGGCGTCCCGTTACCGATAGCGCCCGTCGATCGGCGCCGGGGGCCCGGCTGTTGTTCCGGTTCGAACGGCCGACTTGACCCGCGGTGAGGACGGACGGTTCACTATCGGTCATGTCGCGGTCGGTCATGTCCGAGCAATCGTTCGCCCAACGCATCCGTCATCTGGCCGCCGATCGGCCCGACGCTGCCGCCATCACGATCGGTGCCTCGACGACGACGTTCGCCGGCCTGGATCGGTGGACGAACCGATTCGCCCGCCGGTTGTCCGATCTGGGCGTGGGTGTCGGCGACTTCGTGACCGTGGCCGAACCGAACTCGGCCGAGTTCGTGCTCACGACGATCGCGTGCTGGAAGATCGGAGCGGTCCCACAACCGGTGTCGGCTCGCCTCCCGGGGCTGGAACTGAGACAGATCGTCGAACTCGCTGACTCGACGGTGGTGGTCGGCGCCACCGTGGTCGGCCGGCAATGCCTGCCGGTCGGCGCCGCCGTCGACGCGACAACCGCATCGTTCGACGACACCGAACTTCCCGACGCCGTCTCACCGGCGTGGAAGGCACCCACGTCCGGCGGCTCAACCGGACGCCCCAAACTGATCGTGTCGGGGGACCCGTCGATCCACACCGAGAACCTCATCGGCCTCAGCGCCATCATCGGTGCGGTGGAGGGCGAGACCATGGTCATGCCCGGACCGCTGTATCACAACGGTCCGTTCATCTGGAGCTGTCTCACCATCCTGGCCGGCGGTCACCTCGCCCTGCTCCCCCGGTTCGACGCCGAGGAGACGCTTCGTCTTGTGGAAGAGCACCGGGCGTCGGCCATCTACCTGGTTCCGACGATGATGCAACGCATCTGGAAGCTCGCCGATGCAACCAAGTTCTCCTCCGACCTGTCGTCACTGCGAGTCGCCTTCCATCTGGCCGAGCCCTGCCCGACATGGTTGAAGGAGCACTGGATCGACTGGATCGGTCCCGACGTGCTCTTCGAGCTCTACGGCGGCACCGAGGGTCAGATGTTCACGGTGATCGACGGCAACGAATGGTTGGCGCATCACGGATCGGTGGGCAAGCCGGTCATGGGCGAGATCAAGATCTGTGACGAGAACGGAAACGAGGTCGACTCGGGCGTCGAAGGTGAGGTGTGGATGCGAAATCCCGACCGGGACACACCGACATACCGCTACATCGGCGACGAGTCCGATTCCCGCGACGGATGGGAGACGCTCGGCGACATGGGCTGGGTCGACCCCGACGGCTACCTCTACCTCGGTGACCGTCGCAAGGACATGATCCTCGTGGGTGGAGCGAATGTCTACCCGGCGGAGGTCGAGGGCGCCATCGGTTCGCATCCCGAGGTGCTGTCGTCCGCCGTGATCGGCCTGCCCGACGACGACAGGGGCAACCGCGTGCACGCCATCGTGCAACGGCTTCCCGGCAGCGGGCTGGACGAGGGCGCGCTGCTGCGGTTCCTCGCCGAGCGCCTGGTCACCTACAAGCTCCCTCGTTCGATCGAGTGGGCCACCGAATCGTTGCGGGACGACGCCGGGAAGGTTCGCCGGTCGGCGCTGCAGGCCGAGCGGCTTTCCTCCCGAACGGATTGAACAAGCCCCGAGGATTCGCCGCTCGCCCACCCGTTCCATCGACCTGCGCTGTGGCCTGACGCTGTGTCCTCACGCTGTGCCCTCACGCTGTGTCGACTGTCACGGGTTACAACGTTGACATTCGCAAGGTGCGCACTATACTTCGCATAGAAGCAAGCAAACTTTGAAACACGTCGACACGGCACAAGAAGGCCGGACGACCACATCCCCCTCAAATCTCACCCCGAGAAAAGCAACCACAGGAGAACCGAAATGATCGGATCCACCCTCATCGACGCCCAGCGCCAGAGCCTCGAAATGGTCACCGAAATCCAGGACCGCGTCCTCAAGGCCAACAAGGAGTTCGCCCAGTCCTTCGGTGGCATGGTCGAGACCCTGCCCCTTCCCGAGTTCAAGGTTCCGGCCATGGCCGACACCGACTTCGTCGGTCAGGCCTTCGACATCACCGCCGAGTGGCTCGAGAACACCCGCACGTTCACCGAGGACATGGTCGCCGCCTGGATGCCCGAGGCACCCAAGGCCAAGGCCGCCAAGAAGTAGCAACCTCGTCGATTCCATCGACGAGATCCCAACCGATGCGGTGGCGCGGCCGAGGCCCGCCACCGCATCGCCCGTTTTCCCCCACTACGATCGATTCATGGGTTCGAAGGACGACCTCTGGCAGGCCAACCTCAAGCAGCTCGGCACCTATATTCGCTCCCAGCGAAAACTGGCCGAGATGTCGCAACGCGAGTTGGCCGCGCTCGTCAACCTGTCCGACACCTACATGAGCCAGCTCGAGCGAGGCCTGCACGAGCCGTCGATTCGTGTCCTCCGATCCATCGCCGGGGGTCTCAACATCGGAGTCGACAACCTGCTCCGCTTCATGGGAGCCGAGCCGGACGAGGCCGATTCGGATCTCGACGGCCAACCGCTCACGGCCGAGGCCGGGATCCTCGGCGATCCCGACCTGACGGAGACGCAGAAGCGGGCACTCCTCGAAGTGCTGCGCAACTTTCGCGGTTAGCCGGTTTCGCTCGTGGAATCCTCGCCACCGTCGCCGTCCTGCTCGGCGGCGCCCACTTCACCCTTGGTCTTCTTGAGCAGGCCTCCGACCTCGGTACCGACGGTGCTGAACGTCTCGTTCATCGCATCCCGCAGGAGCACGCCAAGGTCCTTGAGGTCAGCGCGAATAGCCGGGTCCTTCGCGGCGTTCCCCAAGCTGTTGACGGCGTCCTGTAGTTTCGCCCCGATCTCCTCGATCGCGGCCTGGGTCTGCCCTTCGGCGCCCTCCTCGGAACCCTCATCCTCGTGCTCCTGCTCGAGATGAAGTTTGAGCTTGAGCCCGAGCCCTTCGACTTTGGCCTTCACATCCTGCCAACGATCCTGTGACACTACATCCTCCTCGTTTCGGGATTACCTGACATTTTCCGCTGACGCGGCATCAATCATCGCGCACGCCTCCTTGGCCGCGTGCTCGGCCTCCGAACGTTCGACGCCGACCACGGCGAGCATCAGCTCGGCCACTGATTGTCGAGCATCGACGCTGAGTTCACCTCCGGCGATCCGGAGTGCCGCGGCCGAGGCGACGGCGAGCAACGCATCGACCGCCAGGCCCTCGACCCCAGCCGGAATGGTGAACCGTCTGGACTCCGCACCGACGGTCACGACGTCGGCCACCTGGTCGCGAAGCAGCTGCCTCAAGCCCGCTGCCGGATCGAGGAGCCGGGCGAATGCCCGGGCGAAATGCCGATCCGCCATTGCACGATCGAACAACCCCACCCCGGCAAGGGCGATGCGAACGGCCGGATCATCGACGGCCTGGCGGGCCTGCCGTATGCCGTCGCCAACGGCTTCGACCATTTCGGCGACGACATCCGCGATCAGCGCATCACGTCCGCCGAAGTGGTGATAGATGGTGCCGGGCACCATACCCGCCTCGGTGGCGATGGCACCGATCGTGGCGCCCTCGAGGCCGTTGTCGGCGACGACGGCGGTGGCCGCGGCGAGCAGGCGGCGACGGGTACGCCGGCGCTTTCCTGAGTACTGCGATGTCTCGCCACCACGCTGGAGCGAGTTCCCGGACTCGACTGACTTGACCATTCCATTGATCACCGTACTCGCTGATCCATCTGTTCTCAAGATATTATTCGATGTGTGGATCGAATTTGACAATCCATGGCAAATTTACTGTAGTGTGTCAAACGGGGATCATTCCCCTCGGCGGCGGTTGCCATGACATGAGCCCACCAGCGCGCCACCCAAGTCCGAGACGGAGACAGCACCAAGAATGAGCACCAAGCGTTCCGAAACCCAGAGCACCGAGTCCGAGGAGCCGATTCAGTCCGACGAGGAGATCTTCGACGCTGCGTTCGAGGCCATCCGCACCTTCAACCCCTTCTTCGGGCCCGCACCACTTGCCGAGGTCGAATCGGAGCCGAGCGCCTTTCAACAGCTCGGTGTCGCCATGGTGACGAAGCCGGCGGTCGCCCTCCGCCGAGCCGTGGGACTCGCCACCGAGTCGGCCAAGATCGCCCTCGGTGTCAGTGGCATCGAACCGACCGAGGACCGGCGCTTCGACCACGAACACTACGAGACGAATCCCCTCCTTCGCCGGCTCGGCCAGCAGTATCTGGCCTGGCGTGAGACCGTCCACGGCTACATCGACGACCTCGAGCTGGGCGATGGCATCACCAAACAGGGCCATTTCATGGCTGATCTGATCACCGAGACCGTCGCTCCGTCGAACACGCTTCTCGGCAACCCCAAAGCCATCGAAGAGGCCATCGCCACCCGGGGCAAGAGCCTGCAGAACGGCTTCCGCAACTGGCTGAACGACCAGGCCAACAACGGCGGTATGCCCGCCATGGTCGATACCGAACCGTTCAAGATCGGTGAGACGATCGCCGCCACCCCCGGCGAGGTCGTGTTCCGAAATGAGGTGCTCGAGCTGCTGCGCTACGCACCGACGACGGCCAAGGTCCGCAAACGGCCCCTGATGGTCGTGCCCCCGCAGATCAACAAGTACTATGTCCTCGATCTGGCCCCCGGCCGAAGCCTTGCCGAGGCCGCCGTGGCCGAGGGCCAACAGGTGTTCATGGTGTCGTGGCGCAATGTCACACCCGAGCAGCGGCACTGGGACATGGATTTCTACGTCGTTTCGCTCATCGAAGCCATGGAAGCGGTCCTCTCACTGACCAAGCAGAAGGATCTCAACCTGCTCGGCGTGTGCGCCGGCGGTATCACCACCGCCGTGCTCACCGGCTACCTCCAGGCCATCGGCGACGAGCGCGTCAACTCCACCAGCTACCTGGTCACCGGCCTCGACTGGGGTGAACCAACCCTGCTCGCATCCATGATCTCGGGGGCCAACACCGGTGCCGTCGTCCAGCGGTCGCAGGCCGCCGGCGTCCTGTCGGGGCGCGACCTCGGCCAGATGTTCGCCTTCCTTCGCCCCAACGATCTGGTATGGAACTACTGGGTCAACAACTACCTGATGGGTCGCAAGCCACCGTCGTTCGACGTTCTGGCCTGGAACGTCGACTCGGCCAACATGCCGGCCGGGCTGCACGCCGACTTCATGACCATCTCGTCCCAGAACACCCTGACCGTTCCCGGTGCCACCGAGGTGCTCGGCGAAAAGATCGACCTCCGGCAGGTCAAGACCGACACCTACGTCGTCGGCGGCAAGACCGACCACATCACACCGTGGGAGGGATGCCTCAACACCATCAACATGGTCGGCGGAGACGCCGAGTTCGTGCTCTGCACCTCGGGTCACGTCCAGACCCTGGTCTGCCCGACCGACAACCCCAAGGCGAAGTACTTGGCGATCGACAAGCCGGACGGCTCGAATGGCTCGAAGGCCGATGCCACCAGGAAGCACTTCACCCCTGATTCGTGGCTCGAAGAGGCCACTGAACATAATGGGTCCTGGTGGTCTCACTGGTTCGAATGGCTCGAGAAACGTTCTGATGGGCTCGTCAACGCGCCCAAACGCCTCGACAACGCCGACTACCCGAGCCTCGGACCGGCACCGGGCACCTACGTCCACGAGAAGGCCTGATCCGGTCAACGGAGCCGGCAGCTCCGAGGTGGCATCCGATCCCGGCGATCAGCTGGGCCGGCGCATCCTCGACCTATCCGGGCTCCGGATCGCCGTCAGACAGCGGGGCTATTCCACCCCTGACGGGCCCCGGCCGCTCCTGCTGATCAACGGCATCGGCGCCACCGGCGAACTGTTCGAGCCCTTCGTCGACGCCTTCGAGATCCTGAGTGACCGGGAAATCATCACCTTCGACGCTCCGGGGGTCGGATTCTCGTCGACCCCGGTCTATCCGCCGACCATCCGGCAACTGGCCCGTCTCATGGCCGACATGATCGACGCCCTCGATCACCGTCAAGTCGACGTGCTCGGACTGTCATGGGGCGGTGCGCTGGCGCAGGAACTGGCCTATCGCCACCCCGACAAGATCGGCCGTCTCGTGCTCACGGCCACCATGCACGGTTGGACCTCCACACCGGGTCGCCCGGCCGCCATGTCGATTCTGCTGTCACCCGCCCGCTACTACTCGCCGCGGTACCTGTACCAGGTGGCACCCACGCTCTACGGAGGGGCGATCCGCAACAACCGTGCGCTGATCCGCGAGCACGCCCGGATCCGCGCCAGTCGCCCTCCGTCGACGCTCGGCTACGCGTGGCAGCTCATGGCCCTCCGGCGATGGACCAGCTGGCCGTGGTTGAGGAATCTGACCCAGCCGACGCTCATCATGGCCGGCGACGACGACCCGATCGTCCCCGCCTCCAACGCCCGGGCCATGGCCGGGGAAATCCCGAAATGCGAGCTGGAGATCGTCGACGGCGGTCACCTCTTCCTCTACACCCGCCCCACCGAAACAGCCAAACGCATTCACCGGTTCCTGGCCGAGGGCACCGACGATCGACCGGCCATGGGTCTCAGGGATCGCATTCGGGGCCGTTTCATCACGGATCGCCCACCGGAGCGCTGACACCGAGCGGACCGTGTTCAACGCGGATCGTGCACCGAACTGCGGGCTGGACGCCTCCGGCTACCGGAGCGAGTCCGCCTCGTCGAGTGACAGCCGGACATCGACGTCGGCCTTCGGTGCGACATCGGGATGGAACCGACGGGCCGCCGCCTCGAATGCCTCGGTCACGTCCACCACCACCGCCTCTGCGTCGTGGCGCCAGCACTCCACCGTCACCGAGTCGTGCACGGTCTGCACCGGCACCGCCTGGTCGTAGTGGACGAGGCGGTGGTGCAGGTCGGCGTAGGCCACCAGCATGATGTCGGCCACACCACCCTGGATGGGCGCGTTGCGCCAGGCATTGACCATGGCCGAGATGCGTTCCTTGGCCGCCCGGTCGAGCATCGCGTGGGCCACCGACTCACCCATCTCACCGGCCACGGCCTCGATGTAGCGGCGCCGGAGCGATCGATCGTCGAACTCCCGGGCCAGGTGGGCGTCACGGTCGGCTCGATCGTCCTCCGTCGGCTCGAGGCGCAGGCCGTGCTCGCGTTCGAACGCACGGCGAACCGCCACCAGGCCGGGCGACGACGCCCGTAGGCCGTCGAGCACCGCCACGAGAAAGAGTCGGTCCAGATGGAGGTTGAACTGCTGGCGGCGACCCGACGAGGTGCGGCTGGCGAACATGAACGGCTCGCCGTCGGCGGTCAACGCCACCGGTGCCGAATACCGCAACAGCCATTCCGTCTCCTTCAGCAGGTACTGACGGTCGGCTGTCAGGCGGTCGGGGTGGGCCTCCACCAATTCCTCCGGTGTCGGCCACCGACCGTTGGCGCCACGCAACGTCCGTCGGCGATCGGCGAGATCCCGGTAGCCCCTCGCCAGCCGCATGGTCAGCCGCCAGTCGATCCTGCCGGTGGTCGTACGCAGGTGCTCGATCTCGGCGATTCGCTGTTGCGCCCACGCCGCCACGCCGGGGTAGGTCCGGCGGTACTGGGCGAGGAGCGCCTCGGCCTCCTCCGTGGTCGTCGGGCTGCCTTCGGCGCTCAGCGACCGCGCCAACGCGGCGGCACCCGAACCGTAGGCGATACCGAAGTTCAGGGCCTTGGCGATCTGGCGGAGATGCCGGAACCGGTCGGGTTCGGTGGCCCGCAGCGCTTCGGGATCGAAACCGAACATCGTGGCGGCCGTCGACACGTGTACGTCGTCGCCACGGGCGAACGCGGCCCGGAGTGCCTCATCCTCGGCCACCTGGGCCAGATACCGGAGCTCGGCCTGGCTCAGATCGGCGTACACGAACACGCGGCCGGGGTCGTGGGGACGTACAAACGGCTTCATCTTCGGCGTCAGGTTCTGGGCATTGGGGTTGCGACTGGCCAGCCGTCCGGTGTTGGTACCGACGACCTGGAGATACTGCGGTCGTAGACGACCGTCGCCGTGCAGGTGTTCATGAATCGATTCGCCGTACGTGCTCAGCGTCTTCGACAGATTCCGGAACTCGAGCAGGGTGGTGCACAGCGTTCCACCGATCTCCCGCAACACCGAGGCGGTCACCGAGTCGAGTTTGGTCAGCGGCCGGGACCGGCCGAATCGCCGCGCCGTCCAGGCGTTGACCTCGGCGGCGGCCCAGCGGTTCAGGGCGTCGCGAACCTGCGGGTCCGACGCCGGGTTCCACCCGGGCTGGACCGTCGGTTCGAACAGCGAGGCCTGGCCTCCGCCAGTGAGCATGGCCAGCCGGGTCAACACCTCCCCCCGCCTGACTTCCAGCCGATCGAGTTCGGCCCGCCATCCCGGCCAGTCGAACGGGAGACCGCTGCGCTGCATCCGGTCGAGGAAGGGCCGAGCCGCCTGTTCGATCTCGCAGACGGTTTCGAGGCCGGCGGCGGCGATCTCGGATCGTAGGCGATCACCGACCCAGAGGGTGTAGACCGCATCGGCCGCCGCGTAGGCGATCTGCTCATCGGTGAGATCGCTGGTGGCATCGTAGGAGAGCTGCACCGTGCCCTTGCCGTCGATCGCGACACCGAGGTAGTGCCGCGTGGCCCAGGCCAGGCCGTGGTACCAGGTGAACCCGCTGCGCCCCTGATGAAGAAGGGCGTCGGCCAGCTGGGCATCCCACCACGCCATGGCGTCCGTGGTGTCACGCCGACGCCATACGGCGGCGTCGAGCACTCGAGCATCGAAGTCGGCATTCCAGGCGTCCGCGGTGACCCCGGTGAGCAGCGGGGCCAGCAGCGTCGGCTCGACGTCGCGGGCATCGACCACGTAGACGGTTTCCGTCCCGTCGTCGGCCCGGACAGCCACCGACATCACCCGGAGCTCGCCCGCCCCCTGTCCACCAACGGGGACTTCGGTGTCGATGACCACCCGTTCCGCAATCGAGAGTGCCTTCTCCAAGTCGACCAACAGTGCCGGGTCGTCGACGAAACGACAGGGCACCTCGGTTGCGTCACGACTCACCAACCCGAGCCTACTGCCGGCGGATCGACCGTGCTCGCCCCCGAGTCCCGGATGGGCACCGCTGGCTACAGTAGCGAGTCTGATGTCGTCGCGCCGGATCATCACGACCTATATGGCGCTGGCCGGAACCTACACACTCGCCGCGTCGCTGATCTGGTCGGTCAATACGCTGTTCCTGCTCGATGCCGGGCTTTCCATCGCCGAGGTGTTTCTGGCCAATGCCCTGTTCTCCGCCGGCATGGTGCTGTTCGAGATTCCGACCGGCGTCTTCGCCGACACACTGGGGCGGCGGATCTCCTACCTGGCCAGCGTGGCCATCCTGTCGATGACTACGATCGTCTACCTCCTGGCCGCGGAAGCCCGTGCCGGCCTGTGGGTCTTCGGTGCGACATCGGCGGCGATGGGCCTCGGCTTCACCTTCTACTCCGGGGCGCTCGAGGCCTGGCTGGTCGACGCGCTGGCAACGACCGACGACGACCAGAGCCTCGATCGGGTCTTCGCTCGCGGTCAACAGGTCAACGGCGCGGCGATGCTCATCGGGACCGTTGCCGGCGGTCTACTCGGTCAGATCGACCTGAGTGTTCCGTTCGCTGCCCGTGCCGTGCTCCTCGTGGGTGTGCTGGCCATGGCGGCCCGTCTCATGCACGATGTCGGCTTCGAACCTCAGCCACTGCGCCTCCAGGAGATACCGGCCCGAATGCGGCAACAGACGGCGATCGGTATCGCCGAGGGGTGGAATCAACCCGGACTGCGACTGTTGATGGTGGCCGGCGCTGCCCGCGGTGCGTTCATGGCTTGGGCCTTCTACGCCGCCCAACCCTATTTCCTCGAGTTGCTCGAACGGGATGCGGTCTGGATCGTCGGGCTCGTGACCGCCGGGGTGTCGGTGGCCACGATCGCCGGGAACCAGGTGGTCGAGGTGGCCAGCCGCCGTTGCGGTCGCCGTTCCACGCTCCTCATCCTCGGAGCGGTCGCAACGACCGTCTCCGGTGTGGCCATCGGGCTGGTCGACGGGTTCGCTCCAGCCGTGGGCGCCCTTCTGGTGGTGGCGCTGGCGATGGGGGTGATGATGCCGGTCCGCCAGGCCTATCTGCATCAGGTCGTCGACTCCCGGTACCGAGCGACCGTGATCTCCTTCGACGCCATGGTGGCTTCGGTCGGCGGTGCCGGTGGCCAGGTCGGGCTGGGCGCGCTGGCCGAACGGCGGTCCTACGGCGCGGGCTATGTGGTCGGCGGTGCACTGACGGCTTTGGCGATTCCGGCGCTCGTCCTCCTGCGCCGTCTGTCGAGCCCCGAGAACCAGCGGGCTGACCTGCTCCATCCGGACATCGCCGCCGGCGCGGACGCCACCTGCCCGAGTGGCCTGCCCAGCGCCACCGGCGTCGAGGCGATTCCCGTTGCGGCCCTCACCGCCGAGGCGGACGCCTGACCGGTCGCGGACCGGTGCTCAGGTGTCGGC
>JBFHME010000044.1:0-22844 GCA_041594435.1 Acidimicrobiales bacterium | reverse complement strand
GGAATCACCTCCGTCGGTCCAAAGGCCGATCCTAGATCGTTCACAGCCGGGACCAATGATCCTGGGCCGATTTTCGGGAGTTTCGGCGCTTTGGCCGAGACTCGGAGCGAGGCACTCGGCGCCGAGGGTGCTGCCGAAGCCCCGAGACCTCCAGGGAGACGCGGCGAGAACCAGGAATCCGATCGAGCCCGTTGACCGAGGAGCTAGCCCGAAATGAGGACCTGCACGGCGAAGGCGGCGAGAATGGCGAGCCCGCACAGCAACGACAGCACGAGTAACATTCGGGTACTCACGGCCGACACCCTAACCGCCACGAGCCCCCGTCAGGAGACCCCCAACCATGGAAATCGTCATCGCCGGATCAAGTGGATTGATCGGAACCGCTCTTCGTGAGTCACTGACCGCTTCCGGCCATCGGCCGATCCGGCTCGTTCGTCGTCCACCACGACCGGGGTCCGACGAGATCGAGTGGGACCCGGCCGGGGCAAGGCTCGATCGCGACGCGATCAGCGGGGCCGGCGCCGTCATCAACCTCGCCGGAGCCGGGATCGGTGACCGGCGCTGGACCGACGAGTACCGCCGCACGCTGGTCGAGAGCCGCACCGACACCACCTCCCTGCTGGCCAACGCCTGCGCCGCAGCGGCCGAACCGCCGTCGGTCTTTCTCGGTGGATCGGCCATCGGCTACTACGGCGACCGGGGGGCCGAAGTCCTGACCGAGACGTCCAAGCGAGGCCAGGGCTTTCTGCCGGACCTCGTGGAAGCCTGGGAGGCGTCGGCCCAACCGGCGATCGATGCAGGCATCCGCACGTGTTTCCTCCGGACGGGCATCGTGCTCGACCGCAACGGTGGCGCACTCCCCAAGTTCCTCCCGCTGTTCAAGCTCGGGCTGGGTGGAAGGTTCGGATCGGGCGATCAGTACTTCTCCTGGATCAGCATCGACGACGAGATCGCGGCGATCGAGTTCCTCCTCGACAACGAGTCGATCTCCGGACCGGTGAACCTGACCGCACCGAATCCGGTCACCAACGCCCAGTTCACCGAAGCACTCGCCGACGTCTTGAATCGGCCGGCCTTTCTCCCCGTCCCGGCGTTCGGGCCCCGGCTCCTCCTCGGCTCGGACCGGGCCGACAGTCTGTTGTTCGAGGGCCAGCGGGTCGAACCCGGCGTGCTCGTCGACAACGGTTTCACGTTCAAGCATCCGACGGTCACCGAGGCACTCCGCCACGTGCTCGGCTGATGCCGACCGGGCCCGGGCGACGGGTCCAAGCCTGACACATCTAGGCTGGTGACGTGTCCGATCGAATTGTGTCCGTAGCGCGGGAAGTGGCGGCCGACGCCTCGACCATCTTCTCGATTCTTGCCGACCCGGCCAACCACAGCCTGATCGACGGATCCGGCACGGTTCAGGGCGTCCGCGATGACGGTCACACGCGACTCGAGTTGGGGTCGCGTTTCGGGATGGACATGAAGGTCGGCGTGCCGTATCGCATCAGCAACGAGGTCGTCGAGTTCGAAACCGACCGGGTCATCGCCTGGCGTCACTTCGCCCACCACATCTGGCGCTACGAACTCGAGCCTCTGCCCGACGGCCATACCCTGGTCACCGAATCGTTCGACTGGGGCAGCGCCCGGTTTCCGCCGTTCTACGAGTGGGTCGGGTATCCCGACCGTCACGTCATCAACATGACGAAAACCCTCGAACGGCTCGCCTCGGTGGTCGAGTAGCGGCTTCGGTCACGGCGCCGGGATCGCTGCGTTCGACGGCAACGGTGCGACGCCGCGGGCGTGGATGGGTGATCTTCCCCGGATGCGCTCATCTCCACCGTTCAGCGCCCACAGTGGACGGGTCGATCGGCGGCGGGCGGCTTCATCGACAACCGTGAATCCGGTTGCCCACGGCAGTCGACGACGAAACGACCCACTGTCATGCACGAGACCATGTTCGAATCAGCCTCAGCCGCGGCGTCCCTCTCGATCCTCGGTCTGGACATCGGCGCCGTCTGGGAGGATGTCGAACGGGCACACCGGAGTCTCGTCTCGGATCTGACCCCCGGTCCCGACGCCGACCACCGCAACGTCGGCCTTGCGCTTTCGATGCTGCACGAGGTCAACGAGGCGTTCGCCTCACTGTCGGTGCGACGGGTGGCGTAGCGTTCGGCAGCCGTTCAGTCCGCTTCGATCGCAATCACCCCGAGGCCCAGCTCGTCGAGCTCGGCGGCCAACTCCCTGTCGTTCACGACGATCACCCCGACCACCGACGACCACAGCCACCGGTTGCGTTGGGCGACGGCGGCGCCCGGTTTGCGGGGATCGCCGTCGAGTGTGACGATCCACTCGGCAGCCTCGACACAACGGTCGAACCGTGAGCGATGCTGCGGCATCCACCGGGCGGCCGGGTCGGCGAAGGGCAGCACCACGGCCAAAGGAATCCGGTGGTCGATCGCCAACTCCCCCGCCGTCAACTCGGCACCCCGTCGCAGCCCGGACACCACGATGTCGTAGCCCGCGTCGAGCCCGGCGATGGCTTCGGCCAACGACTCGACCGATTCGACCGACGGTTCGGCGATGCCGGTCACGGCCACCGCCCGCTCGACCGGCCACGGCGGTTGTACCGCGGCGTCGACGGCAGCCGGTGCGGCGTCGGGCGACGAGCCTGCGGGCGACGGGCGAAGCTTCTCGACCTCGGCCACCGCCAGGGCATCGACGAGATCGTTCATCGGATCGCCCGAGTGGCCCTTGACCCAGTTGAAGGTCAAGTCGTCGCGGCGCCGGGTGAAGATCTCGACGAGTGGTTCCCACAAATCCCGATTGGCCACCGGCTTCCTCTGGGAGTTTCGCCAGTTGCGGGCCAACCACCCCTCGTACCAGCGATCGTTGTAGCAGTTCACCACGTAGGTGGAATCGGAGTAGACCGTGACCGGGCCGTCGATGGCCCGCAGCGCCTCCAGGACCGCGGTCAGCTCCATTCGCTGGTTGGTGGTGTCGGGATCACCTCCGGAGTCCTGCCTGCCGTCCACCGTGGCCCACGCCCACCCGCCGGGCCCCGGATTGCCGGAACACGCTCCGTCGGTGTAGACCGTCGTCACCCCGGATCGATCCTTCTCGGTCGGGCTGGTGTCGGTCGTGTCGGCGGTCGTGTCGGGCACCACGCCGATGGTAGTGGCGGCGTCACCGACCGCCCCATCTCCGGGCGCGACGGCGGTCGCCGCCGAGGACCCCTGCGTGGTACGTGCCGAAAGCGTCCCGTCTGGTGCACAATGGTCAGCATGAGTGACGGTTTCCTGAGCCAGCTACCCGATATCGACCCCGAGGAGACCGCCGAATGGATCGAATCTCTGGAGGCCGTCAACAGCGCGGCGGGAAAGACCAGGGCCCGTTATCTGCTCGGCCGGTTGAATCAGCACGCCCGGGAACTCCAGTTGGGCAACGCCGAGGGAGTCTCGACCGACTACCTGAACACCATCCCCACCGAGCAGCAGCCCTTCTTTCCCGGTGACGAGCACATCGAACGGCGCATCCGGGCCTTCATCCGCTGGAATGCGGCGGCCATGGTCATCCGGGCCAACAAGAAATCCGACGGCATCGGTGGCCACCTGTCCACCTTCGCCTCCTCGGCCGCACTCTACGAGGTCGGGTTCAACTGGTTCTTCCGGGGCAAGGAGGACGGCCTGCCCGGCGACGCCGTCTACTTCCAGGGTCACGCCGCTCCCGGCGTCTACGCCCGAGCCTTCATGGAGGGCCGTCTCGACGAAGCCCATCTCGACAACTTCCGGTTCGAGGTCGGCGGCCACGGCCTCTCGAGCTATCCCCACCCCCGCCTCATGCCGGACTTCTGGGAGTACCCGACCGTGTCGATGGGCCTCGGCCCGATCAACTCCATCTACCACGCCCGCTTCCTCAAGTACCTGGAGAGTCGCCGGATCGACGACACCCAGAACTCCCGGGTGTGGGCGTTCCTGGGCGACGGTGAAACCGACGAGCCCGAGACCCTCGGCTCCATCTCCCTGGCCGGTCGCAGCGGGCTCGACAACCTGACCTGGGTCGTCAACTGCAACCTCCAGCGTCTCGATGGGCCCGTCCGGGGCAACGGGAAGATCATTCAGGAGCTGGAGGCCGTATTCCGCGGTGCCGGCTGGAACGTCATCAAGGTCGTCTGGGGTGGCCGCTGGGACGAGCTGCTCCAGCGCGACGTCGACGGCGTGTTGCTCAACAAGATGAACACCACGGTCGACGGCGAGTTCCAACGCTACGCCGTCGAGGACGGCGCCTACATCCGGGAGCACTTCTTCGGTCCCGACCCCCGCCTGCGTAAACTGGTCGAGCATCTGACCGACGAGGATCTCCGAAACCTGCCCCGCGGCGGCCACGACTACCAGAAGGTCTACGCCGCCTACAAGGCGGCCACCGAGCACGAGGGTCAACCGACCGTCATCCTGGCCAAGACGGTGAAGGGCTGGACGCTGGGTCAGGGCCTCGAGGCCCGCAACGCCACCCACCAGATCAAGAAGATGACCCGCGACCAGATACTCGAACTGCGCGACCGGTTGCATCTTCACGACGAGATCCCCGAATCGTCGCTGGCCGAGGGTGTGCCCCCGTACTTCTGCCCCGAGCCCGACTCGGTCGAGTACCAGTACATGGTCAACCGGCGACGGGCGCTCGACGGACCCCTCCCCCAACGGGTCACCAACGTTCGCCGACCGCTCAACATGCCCGGTGACGCGCCGTTCAAGCCCGCGTCCGAGGGTTCGGGCGGCCGTGCGGTGTCCACCACGATGGCCTTCACCAACCTGCTGCGTGAACTCATGCGCGAAGACGGATTCGGTGACCGGGTCGTGCCGATCGTGCCCGACGAGGCCCGCACCTTCGGCATGGATTCGATGTTCCGGGAGTTCGAGATCTACGCCCCGTTCGGGCAGCTCTACGAGCCGGTCGACCACGAACTGCTCCTGTCCTACACCGAGGACTCCGACGGCCAGATCCTGGAGGAGGGCATCACCGAGGCCGGTTCGACCGCCAGCTGGATCGCCGCGGCGACGAGCTACGCCCACCGTGGTGTGCCGATGGTGCCGTTCTACACCTTCTATTCGATGTTCGGTTTTCAGCGGGTCGGCGATCTCATCTGGTCGGCGGCCGACTCCCGAGCCCGCGGTTTCCTCATGGGGGCCACCGCCGGACGAACCACGCTGGCCGGCGAGGGCCTGCAACACCAGGACGGCCACAGCCACGTGATGGCCTCGACGGTCCCGGCCTGTCAGGCCTACGATCCGGCCTTCGCGTACGAACTCGGAGCCATCATCAGAGACGGTCTCAAGCGCATGTACGTCGACAACGAGGACATCTTCTACTACCTCACCATCTACAACGAGAACTACGATCAGCCGCCCCAACCCGGCGGTTCCGAGAGCGGCATTCTCCAGGGCATCTACCAGTGGGCCACGAGCCCCGACGGCGTACCGGCCAAAGCGTCGATCGTGTTCTCGGGGCCCTCACATCTGGCCGCCCGGGAGGCGCAACAGGAGTTGGCCGAGCGGTGGCAGATCGGCGTCGACCTGTGGAGCGCCACGAGCTACAAGCGGTTGCGGGAACAGGCCATGGAGATCGAACGTTGGAACCGGCTCCATCCGGAGTCCGAGCCCCGCGTGCCGCTCGTGACATCGCTGCTGGCCGACTGTCCCGGTCCCGTGGTGGCCGTGAGCGACTACATGCGAATCGTGCCCGAGCAGATCGCCCGGTTCGTGCCGGCTCGATTCACGGCCCTCGGCACCGACGGCTACGGCCGCTCCGACGACCGCGACACACTACGGGCGTTCTTCGAAACCGACGCCGCCAACGTGGTGGTCACCGTGCTCCACGAATTGGCCGGCGACGGCGAAGTCGACCGCAGTGTCCTGTCGGAGGCCATTGCCCACTACGGTCTCGACACCGACCGACCCGCACCATGGCGCGCCTGAGACCGAGCCCCCCGCCCGCCGGTCAACTTTCGGCCAGCGACTGGCGGTCGAGCCAGCCCAAAAGGATTGAAATCGCCCGCGGATCGTGGCGAAGATGGTGGCTACCCCCGCGTATGAACCGAAGGTCGGCGTCACCATGGGCGTCGGCCAGCATACGAGCGTCGAAATGGGGAACGACCTCGTCGTCGTAGCCGTGCAGGACGAGAAGACGACGCGGTGGGAACTTCTCGGCCGCCTCCACCGCCCGCACCTCTCGGAGCTCGGCATCCCACCGCTCCCGGTTGGACGGGAAGTCGGGGGAGGTGATCACACCGATTTCCCTGGAGTGGCTGAGCAGACGGTCCGGATCGGCAGCCCAGTCGTCGAAGTCCGCGGGTGAACCCAAGACGGCCACCCCGGACACATCCGGCAGATCAGCCGCCGCGACCAGACCGACCGAGCCACCGGTGCCGAACCCGACGACCCAGAGGTTGTCGGGCTGGGTCTCCGCTCGAAGCTGACGGCAGGCGGCGGTGGCATCGTCAACCCAGCGGGCCAGACTGAACTCGCCGGTGGATCGACCACAGCCGCGAAAGCGAATGGTCATGGCGTTCCAGCCGAGTTCGGTGTTGATTCGCTGGCAGAGCTCGGGCATGTCGATGCCGACGGTCTTCGCTCCGACATCGGCGTTCGGGAATCCGTGGAGGACGAGCACCGAGTTGACCCCCCGACGATTCGCCGATCGGGTGGCCTTGACCAACGTGCCGGCCAGCTCCGATCCGCCGCTCGACCGTACGGTGATCGACGTCACCCCCGTCTCGGGTGCGGTTTCAGTCGTGTCCGGTGCCATTGAAGGGCCGGTAGCCCCGGTTTCGGGCCTCGGCAAGAGTGTCGGGACCGAAACAGAGGAACGTTCCGGCCGCCATCAGCTCGTTGATCGGCTCGGGGTCGGTCATGGCGTCGACGTCGTAGACGATCTGGGTCCGCTTGTCGCCAATCCAACGAAAGTGTTCGAAATTCCCCGGTCGTTTCATCGGCTCATACGGTATCACGGGCGTCGACCCGAGAGCCCGACGCGGTATCACGGGCGTCGACCCGAGAGCCCGACGGCCCGACGTGATGCCACATGACGTGCACCGAAAACGGCGACACCGGAGAGTCGCATGAAGCGTCCTCTCCGGTGTCAACCTACTTTTGGTGCTGGATCAAACCATCGATTGGTCCGGGCCGACCGAGGGACGTTCCGGGTGTCGACGGAGACCTCGTCGACTCGAAGGATTGACGGTGGACTGGTTGCGATTCGCAAGCGGTCCAGCTGCCCGACCTAGCGGCCAGCCACCTCCAAGGTCTCAATTCGTTTTCCGTGCAAGTTGGACCACCTCCTTCCTCTTGGTGAACGCGATTGTTGCACAACCAAGGAGAGGTTGTCGTGTTTTATCGGTCACAACGGGTCGAAGGACCTACGCGGCGGCCCCGAGGCGGCCCGATCTTCCGTTCGGCGATCAGCGGAGGCGGTCGGGAAGCAGGCCGGCGAGATCCAGATCGACGTCGGCCAACGTCCCCCGGGGCTCGCCGCCCACCACGAGGTCGGCCACGAGCCGTCCCGCAGCCGGCGCGGTTTGAATCCCGGTGCCGCCCTGCCCGACACACCACACGAACGAGGGGTCGTCCGGTTCGGGTCCGATCACCATCGATCGGTCGGCGGTGAAGGTCCGAAGCCCGGCCCAACTCGACGCCACGTGGCGGATGTCGAGTGTGGTCGCCGTGTTGATCCGGTCGATGGCGAGCGCCACGTCGATCTCCTCCGGCTTGGCGTCGCAGGGCTCGCTCGGCTGTTCGTCGGCCGGGGAGCACAGGAGTTGCGAGCCGTCGGGTTTGACATACCAGTTGTGGTCGATGTCGGCCACCAACGGCCATCCGGCCGAGCCGGCGTGGCGGCTCGGCGTCATGAAGGCCGTCCGCCGCATCGGTTGCAGACCGACGGGAGCGATCCCGGCCCGCCGCGCCACCACGTCACCCCAGGCTCCGGCGGCGTTCACCACGACGTCGGCTGCGAGCCGCTCCCCGTCGGCCAACGACACCTCCCACCGATGTGGACCGCGTTCCAACCCGACGACCGGCGCGGTCAAGCGGATCGTCCCGCCGTTGGCGCGAACGCCCCGCACAAAGGCCTGGTGCAAGCCGGCCACGTCGATGTCGTACGAATCCGATTCGAGAACGGCCCGATGGGCCCAGTCCGATCGCAGCGGCGGGAACAGGATGCGGGCATCGGCCACGGTGATCTCTCGAATCGCCGGGTTCGTGGCCAGCCCTTCAGCCAGGAACCGATCGGTCGACTCGTGCTGTTCGGCGGTGGCCACGGCCAGGACGTCGCGGGCCTCGAGCAGCGGATGGTCGACAAGCGATTTGGGAGGATGATGCAGGAAATCAAGGCTGGCCCGGGTCAACGCCCGGATGGGTGGGACCCCGTAGTTGAGGATCAGCTGGGCCGCCGATCGACCCGTGGTGTGGTGGGCCAGCACCCTCTCGGCCTCCACGAGGATCACGTCGACCGCTCGCCCGTCCACGCGAGCTCCGGACAGCGCATGGGCGGCCGAGACGCCCGCTATTCCACCACCGATGACAACGGCTCGCATCAACTGCACGGTACCGCCCCCTCCGGCCACCGCGAAAACGTTGCGGGATGGCCCCGGCTCCCCCGGCCATCTATCGTTCCCGACATGGACATGATCGATCGTGTAGTAGTCGTCACCGGTGGCGGGTCGGGTATCGGAGAGGCACTGGCTGTTGCCGCCAAGGCCGCCGGGGCGCGGCATGTGGTCGTGGCCGACCTCCATGAGGCCGAGGCCGAACGGGTGGCGGCGGCCATCGGCGGGACCGGAATCGGACTCGACGTCTCCGACGAGGAGGCGATCCGGGACCTCGTCGATCAAACAGAGCAGGCCCACGGGCCGATCGACCTGTTCTGCTCCAATGCCGGCTTCGTCACCTCGGCCGGTATCGAGGAGTCCAACGACATTCTGAATCGCATGTGGGAGGTTCATGTCATGGCCCACATCTACGCGGCCCGGGCCGTTCTGCCCTCGATGATCGCCCGGGGTGAGGGCCACCTTCTGAACACCGCCTCGGCCGCCGGCCTCCTCAGCCAGATCGGCTCGGTCGGCTACACGATCACCAAGCATGCGGCGGTGGCCCTCGCTGAATGGTTGTCGATCACCCACCACCATCAAGGCATCGGCGTGTCGGTGCTGTGCCCACAGGCGGTCCGCACCAACATCCTGGCCAACAGCCCGAACGCCGACAACCGGGCACTGGGCGATGACCTGGAGGCCGGTGTCGCCGGTGGAGACGGTGTGCTCGAAGCCGACGAGGTCGCCCGCCTGTGCCTCGACGCGATCGCCGAGAATCGATTCTGGGTGCTCCCCCATCCCGAAGTGGCCGAATATGTTCGCCGGAAGGGCGACGATGTCGAGCGCTGGCTGGTCGGGATGCGCCGTTTCCAGTCCATGCTCCACCCCGACGGACCACTGCCGGGCGACGCGATCGCGCCGAAGCTGGAGCGGTAGCCGGCGAGCGGCGCGTCGAGGCGGTCAGTCCGTCTGGAGAAGCTGGTGGGCCGAACCGGCGGTCGCGGCAACCTCGACGACGTCGAACCCGAGGTCGGCGGCCGCGGCGAATTGCCGATCGTCGACGGTGAGCAGGGTCGCAGGCCGCGGGACCTGATCGAAGGCGGCAAGGTGCAGCGCGTTCACGAGATTGAGACCATAGGTGCGGCCCAGATCGCCGGCCCGCCGAAGGCATCGCCGGTCCATCGGGAGTATCCAGAACCGGTCCCAGTCTCGAATGAGGCGGGAGGCCGGATGGCCGGTGTCTCCCGGCGCCGGCGCTCCGATGGCCTGGTGAAGACCGAGTTCGACCTCGGTGCGGGCCAGAGCGGTCACCACGATCTGATCGGCCCGGGCCAGGATCTCGTCGACAAACCCCCTGCGACGGTCCGGCAGGTAGCGGCACAGCAGCGCCGAACCGTCCACGATCAGCCGCCTCGGTTCGGCAGCGTCCATCAGCCTCGCACCTGACGAACGATGCGATCGACACGCACGTCGACGGGCAGTGGTCGGGTTCCTGTGGCCGGCCTCGGCTCGGAGTCGGTGGATCCGGGCGACGGCCGCTCGACCAACCCCAGTCGGGCGAGCTCGTCGAGGCCGTGGACAGGACCTGACGGCTCCCAGGGCGGGCTGAGCCGTGCGACGGGGCGACCGCCGCGGTTGATCACGATGGTGGCACCGGCGGAGACCCGGTCAAGGTAGGTGGCGAGCGCGGCCCGCAGCTCTCGCACACCCACAGCGATGTCCGACGGTGATACTCGGGGAGCCGCTTGATCGGTCATGATCGACGACTCTACATCGACTCGCCCGATGTGTACATTTGCGTACACGGCACGGCTGGATCGGGACCGCCGATCGATCTACGGTTGGCCGCTATGAACTTCGCCTTTTCCGAGGAACAAGAACAACTTCGCCAGTTCGTGAGGTCATTTCTGGAGGTCAAGTCCTCCGAGGCCACCGTGCGCGAACTCATGGAGACCGAGAAGGGCTACGACGACGCGGTCTGGTCGCAGATGGCCGAACAATTGGGCTTGCAGAGCTTGATCGTCCCCGAGGAGTTCGGCGGTCAGGGTTACACCTTCGTCGAGCTGGGTGTCGTGCTCGAGGAGATGGGTCGGGTCCTGCTCTGCGCCCCGTTCTTCTCCGGCGTGATGGCCACCTGCGCACTCCTCCAATCCGGCGACGACGACGCCAAGAAGGCCCACCTCCCCGGTATCGCGTCGGGTGAGACGATCGCCACCGTGGCCTTCACCGAGGAGAACGGCCGCTGGGACGAGGCGGGCATCACGATGGAGGCCTCGACCTCCGGTGACGGCCACACCCTGTCGGGCGTCAAGTCGTTCGTTCTCGACGGCCACGTCGCCAACCTCATCCTGGTGGCCGCCCGCGCCGGTGCCGGCGTGAGCCTGTTCGCGGTCGATGGCGGGGCGTCCGGCCTCACCCGCGAGTCGCTGGCCACGATGGACCAAACCCGCAAACAGGCCCGGCTCACGTTCGACAACACACCGGCCACGCTGATCGGCACCGAAGGAGGCGGCTGGGGCACCCTGTCCACCATGCTCGATCTCGCCGCCGTGGCGCTGGCCGCCGAGCAGGTCGGCGGGGCTCAATTCGTGCTCGACATGGCCGTGCAGTACGCGAAGGACCGGGTCCAGTTCGGCCGTCCGATCGGATCATTCCAGGCCATCAAGCACAAGTGCGCCGACATGCTGCTCGAGGTCGAGTCGGCCAAATCGGCCGCCTACTACGCGCTGTGGTGTGCGGCGGAAATGAACGACGAGCTGCCCTCGGTCGCATCCCTGGCCAAGGCCTACTGCTCGGAGGCCTATTTCCACGCCGCGGCCGAGAACATCCAGATCCACGGCGGGATCGGCTTCACCTGGGAGCACCCGGCCCACCTCTACTTCAAACGAGCCAAAAGCTCCGAGCTGCTGTTCGGTGATCCGTCCTACCACCGGGAGCTTCTCGCCCAGCGGATCGGCCTGTAGGAAACCCCGTCCGGAGCGCCCGAACCCGCGACGCGCCCACACCGAAGCCAGCGAGCCGGATAGCCTGACAAACGATGGTGATTGTTCTCCTGGCGGCCGCCGCCGTGCTCGTGGTGGTCGCAGCGTTCATCTTCGTCGGCCACGCGGTCGGGTCGACCGAAGCCATGCCCGATCAGGTCGTCATCGACGGCCACGAGGCGATCGAGTTCTGCGCCCAGGCGCTCCCCGACGCGGTCACCGCCTCACTCAGCTACGACGATCTCCGGCGCCTCCTCCGCCTTCACCTGGAGTGGATTCAGGCTTATCACTGGGCGCCCTCGTCAACCGGCGCGTCACCGGTGATCTTCGAGCAGTTCGATCCACTGACCTACGTGATGGAGCGGTGTGAGGTGGTCGGCCTCGATGTCGATCCCGAGGAGGCGGCCGCGGTCATCCAGGCCCACAGCGACTACCTCCAGGTCGTCGGAGCGCTGCACATCGATGATCCCGTGAACGTGGAAGCGGATCTCGCCGGTGCACCCCAACTCGATCCAGGCCTGACCATCCCCTCACTGGACCCAAACGGGGTGGGAGACGAATCGGCGGAAACCGGCCCGGCGGCCCCGGCCGGTGGCGAGGGCCGGTCCGTCGACGAATAACCCGGTCGATTCCTGACCCTTCCGCCGACCTTGTGTATGCTCGTAGCGCCACAGTACGTTCGTGGATTCACACGCGTACTCGGGACATCGGCATCCAGGGGGAGCAGCGTGGCGAACCGAAGCGAAGCAATGGCATGACCCATGGCTGACCCGATGGCTGAGACGGCCGACGAGCCGGCGGACGATCATGCCGGGGACGCCGACGGGCCCGAGCCCGTCGAACGTCGGCTGTTTCGCCGTCTCCATCCGATCGGCTGGGCCGCATCGCTGTTCGCACTCGGCGCCGTCGTCGCCACCGCCGTCGGAGCCGACCTCCTGATCGGCCGGATGCCGTGGTGGATGTGGGCGCTGACGATCGCGGTCATCGCCGCATCGACCGCTTCCCCGATCCTGCACGGCCTTCGTCTGGCCATCGATGCCGTCGCCGCCTTCACCGGGCGGCTGGCCATGGTCCTCGCCTGGGTGATCTTCCTTCTCCAGCTCTTCAACGTGATCACCCGGTACACCAACGACTGGTTCGACCGCGACATCCTCTTCGCCGAAACGGTCAGCATGGCCTGGATGAGCTTCGGCATGCTGTTCCTTCTCGGCGTGAACTACGGGGTCAAGGAAGGAATCAATCCCCGAATCGACTTCTGGTGGGCCGCCTTCGGCAAGCGGAGCAAGGCGTGGCTCGATTTCATCATGCACACGGTGTTCTTCTTCCCGTTCCTGATCCTCGGCATCCGAATTCTCAAGCCCTACGCAGCCATCGCGCTCGGCTACAACCGCTTCGCCAACGATGGTGCCGGCGAATGGCCGGCCGGTTGGCGGGTCTGGAACTCCTGGGTCACCTCGGTCAACGCCGGCGAGCTCCCGGCGGGGCCGATTCGGTCGTTCCTCTTCGTCGCCTTCATTCTCTGGGCCGCTCAGGTGTTCGGTGAGATGATCAAGACCGGTTTCATCATCGCCGGCCGTGAGGACCTGGCCGACATCGCCACCATCGACGCTCCGCTTCGGGTCGAGTAGTAGACGAAACAAGGAGATCGTGAACGCAGTGGTAGCCGCTCAGTTAGTGCAGATCATGGGACTGGACCTCGGGGTCTTCCTGGCCCTCATGATGTTCGTCGTCTTCATGACGCTGATTCTGAGCGGCTACAACGTAGCCTTCTGCTTCGCATCGACGGCCCTGGCCTTCGCCTTCATCGGCGACATGGCCAACGCCGTCAGCGACAACACCTTCGATCCCGGAACGCTGGCCGGCCAGCTCCCGTCGAACTGGGCCAAGTCGATCGAGAGCCCGGAGTTGCTGGCCGTCCCACTCTTCGTGCTGATGGGCGCCGTCCTGGAACGATCCGGTCTCGCCGAGCGGCTGCTCAATGCGTTCGGTCTGCTGATGGGTTCCCTGCGGGGCGGGGTGGCGGCTGCCGTCATCGTGGTCGGCACCCTGCTGGCCGCCGCCACCGGCGTGGTCGCCGCCACGGTGATCGTCATGGGCCTGCTGTCGCTTCCCGCCATGGTCAAGCTCGGCTACGACCACAAACTCGCAACCGGGGCGATCACCGCCTCGGGGACACTGGCCCAGATGCTGCCGCCGTCCATCGTTCTGATCCTGCTCGCCGGTGAGCTGGGTGTCGGCATCATCGGGCTGTTCGCCGGGGCATTGCTTCCGGGCCTCCTGCTCAGCCTGCTCTACATCATCTACACCCTCGGCATCTCGATGGTGAAACCCGAGGTCGGCCCGATCATGCCGCCGGAGGATCGCCGTCTCTCCGGCAACCCGACGACCGGGACCGCCCTCATCATCGGCGTCGCCCTGGGGTCGGTGGTGTTTCTCGTCGGCCTGCTGCTCAGTCTTCAGGTGGCGGTGGTCGGTGCCGTCGCCGTGTTCGTCCTCGCGGTGGTCGTCGTCTCCATCGGCAACATGCTCGTCTCCGAGGTCCTGGTGTCGATCGTTCCGGTCCTGGTGCTGATCGCCGGAGTGCTCATCTCGATCTTCTCCGGCACCGCGACACCGTCGGAGTCCGGGGCGGTGGGCGTGCTCGGTGCCTTGATCCTGGCCGGCCTCAACCACCTGTTCGACCGTCTGCTCACGGCGGACGGGGCGGAGCACATCACGCCCGGGTGGAAACTCGACTGGACGGCCATGAAAGAGGCGGCGCGCTCGACGGCCAACATCACCATCCTGGTCATGACCCTCTTGTTCTGCTCGCTCTTTTTCCGCCTGATGTTCCAGGAACTGGGTGGCTCGGCTCAGGTCGCCCGGTGGCTGTCCAGCATTCCCGGCGGCAAGCTCGGTTTCGTGGTGGTGGCGATGATCGCCGTGTTCCTGTTGGGCATCAACCTCGAGTTCCTCGAGATCACCTTCATCGTGGTCCCCATCTTCGTTCCGGCGATGGCCCTCCTCGAGTTCACCGATCAGGAGATCGTGTGGTTCGCGGTGCTCATGGCGGTCAACCTGAACATGGCCTTCATCTCACCGCCGGTGGGCTTCTCGCTGTTCTATCTGCAGAGTGTGGCGCCGCCGGAGGTCAAGACCGCCGATATCCACAAGGGCGCGCTGCCGTTCATGGGGATGCAGATCGTCGCCCTGTTCATTCTCGGATTCGTGCCCGGGATCACGAACTTCTCGTACTGCTTCTTCAACCCGAACGCACCGCCCCAGCTGTGCGGGTCAGCTGAGGTCGTCGAACTCGACGACGACTCGGCTCTTCCACCGACCATGCGGTTCACCAGAGACCAGTTGCGATACTGATGCCCACGCCGCCCACTTTCCAACATCGACAACCCTTCCAACCAGCAAGTTTGCCAAAACCAATCAGGAGGCCAGCATGACCGTCGAACAACAAAACGATGAGCGTTCCCAAGATCCGGGAATGGATCGCCGATCGTTTCTGAGCAAAGCCGGCTACGGCGTAGCCGGCTTCGCAGCGAGCTCCGCCATTCTGGCCGCCTGCTCGACCACCACGGTCGACGAGGACACGGGCGCCGACACCGACGACGACTCGACCACCGACGAGACCGCGGCCGCGGGCGACGACTCCTCGGCCGAGACCGTCACCGAAGTCCAGACCGACGGGCCGGAGCTCGAGTGGAACATGGCCACCAGCTGGCCGACCTCGCTCGTCACGCTGTTCGGCTCGGCGAACATCTTCACCGACGAACTGGCCCGGCTCACCGGCGGCCGCTTCCGGATCAGCCCGAAACCGGCCGGCGAGATCGTTGGCGGCCTCGACGTGCTGCCGGCCGTTCGCGACGGCGGCGCGGAGGCCGGGCACACGGCCTCGTACTACTACGTCAACCTGAGCCCGGTCCAGCAGTTCGGTACCGCCGTCCCGTTCGGCCTGACCCAGCGTCAACAGAATGCCTGGCTCTACGAGGGCGGCGGCATCGACATCCTCAACGAGTTCTACGCCGAGGAGTACGGCATCATCGCCTTCCCCGCCGGGGCCACCGGCTGCCAGATGGGCGGCTGGTTCACGAAGGAGATCAACACCGTTGCCGACCTTCAGGGCCTCAAGATGCGCATCCCCGGCATCGCCGGCACCGTGCTCAACAACCTCGGCGGCGAGCAGGTCACCGTGGCCGGCGGCGAGATCCTGACCTCGATCGAGACCGGGGCCATCGACGCCGCCGAGTTCGTCGGCCCGACCGACGACCTGATCCTCGGCCTCGACGAACTTGGCTCCGACCTGTTCTACTACCATCCCGGGTGGTGGGAACCTGGTACGGCTCTCGAAGTGCAGTTCCGTCTGGACGACTGGAACAACCTGCCGGAGCAGTATCAGGCGGCCATCCAGAACGCCGCCGCCCACGCGAACATGCGGACGATGGCCCTCTATGACGTGCTCAATCAACGTGATCTCCAGACGGTCAAGGGATTCGCCGAGATCCGTGAGTTCTCGCCGGAGCTGATGACGGCGTTCAAGACCGAGACGGAATCGGTGCTCGACGGCATCGCCGCCGAGGATCCGAAGTTCGCCGCCATTCTCGGACCGTGGCGGGAATTCCGCGACGGCATCGCCGAGTGGCACGGTCTGGCCGAGCGTTCCTACCTCACCCAGCAGACGGAAATCTAGCCGGGGTCGCCCGACAGCGCCGTCATGATTGGGATCGGCGTCCCGGGCCGGCATCA
The DNA here is from genome assembly GCA_041594435.1 of Acidimicrobiales bacterium. GTDB lineage: Bacteria > Actinomycetota > Acidimicrobiia > Acidimicrobiales > SZUA-35 > JAHELU01. The sequence continues at coordinate 6,563 of JBFHME010000044.1, read as the reverse complement.
CCGTCGGCCCGGGACGCCATCTGCTCCATGGCCTTCTCCCATTCCCGGCGCACCGTGTAGGTTCGCCCGGCGACGCGCCATTCGGTCGTCAAAAGGCTGCCTCCGGCCTTCCGGAATTCGATGCTGTACGGCAGGCGTTCCAGTACTTCCCGGGCCTGAAGGCGAATGGTGGATCCGCGCATGATCACGAAGCCGTCGTCGGTCAGCGCGAGCACTCGATACTCGCGGGTCAACCCCGCGGTCGCCGCACCGGTGGCGATCGCCACCAGCGCAATCGTCGCCGGCTCGGCGCCCACGAAGGCCCCGACGGCCGAGACGCCGACGACGGCGGCGACCGTGATGGGAACGACGTGCGGATGAAGGCCCCACAACATCGCCGCCGCGTGCACCGTGTCGGTGGGCAGCAGCCGCTGGACGGATCGGAAGAGCACGCGTCGACGCACGGCGTGAAGCCTAGAACGTGAACGGCCTTCCACGGACACCCGGTGGTCGGGCAATGCTGTCGTCGAGGTCGGGCGTCGCCGTCACGCTGGCGGTGGTGCTGGTCATCGCGGTCACGGCCGCGTCCTGTGGTAGGACAGGACCGGCGGCACCTTCGACCCACCGAAGCCCTACCTCGTCATCCGTCACGCAACAGTGGCGACCGGAGGACCGGACCGTGGCTGTGATCACCACCGGGTGCGGTTCGGCGTCGGCCACCGTCGGTTCGGCGGTACGGCTCGACGCAGAGGTGGTGCTCACCGCAGCCCACGTTGTCGCCGGGGCGGGTGGCGTCGCCGTGCTCGAGGGCACCGACCTCCCAGCCGAACGGGAGTGGCCGGAGTTCTCACCGGCCACGCTGTTCGAAACAGCGCTCGAGGCAACGATCATCGCCTTCGATCCGGGCCGCGACCTTGCCTTGGTCTCCACCGGCGACCCGGGTCGACATCTCGACGAGCGGCGCCTCCCCGAGTTCGGGACCGCAGGTGTCGACACGGCGATCGAGATCCACAGTGTGACCGCCACCGAGCCGGTCGACGGCACGGTGGCGGAGCGGACGACCATCGTGGCCGACGGGGTTCGGGGCGGCTCCCGGGTGGAGCGCGACGGCTACCGGCTGGAGGCGACGACGTCGGGCGGCGACAGTGGTGCCGGTGTGTGGTCGGCCGACGGCCGCCTCGTTGGCCTCGTCTTCGCCGTCTCATCGGAAGACCTCACCCGAACCTGGGCCGTGTCCGGTCGGGAGATCGAACACTTCCTCGATGCTGCCCGAGCTGGAACACCACAATCGTTTCGGTGTGACGAAGAGATGTCCCGACTGGTCGTCGAACGCCCGGGCTAGGAAGCCCTCAGTCGAAAACGGGGACCGCCCCGGCCTCGTCCATCACCAGGTCGAGCACATCGCCGCTCTCGCTCAGCGCATCGGCAACCACGGACTTGGCCTCGTCGTCGACCACCACAGCCACCGTCGGACCCGAACCGCTCAGCCAGGCGGCTGATGCGCCGGCCTGCAAAGCGATCTCGTAGGCCTTCGCCGACTGCTCGCAGTCGACGAACCGTGACGGCTGATGGAGCCGGTCCTGCATGGCGGTGGACAGCAGGTCAAGACGCTGTTCATAGACCGCGGCGATCAGCAAACCGACTCGCCCCAGATTGAACACGGCATCGGCCCGATCGACCGACGCAGCGAGCGCCGCCCGGGAATGGTCGGTCCAGGTTTCGATGTCGGGAACCCAGAACAGCAGATTGCCGGGAATCGGTCGGGCTATCCGGTGATTGAGGTCACCGGCGATGACGTGCAGACCGCCGAAGACACAGGGGGCGGCGTTGTCGCCGTGACCTTCGATGTTGGCCACCACCGGATAGGCGAGGCGTTGGGCGTCGTCGACCGCATGACCCGCCTGGAGCTTGGCCAGCATGGCGCCGGCGGCGCGGGCGGCGGCGGAGAAGCCCAGCCCCCGACCGGGCGGAAGCTCGAACTCGAACCAGATCGGCCCGGTTCCGCCTGCCGCCTCGTACGCGATCCGGGCGATGTGTTCGGGGCCACATGGCTCCCCCCGACCCTCGTCGTCGGCCCACACGTATCGGGTCACCGCGAGACCGAGAACATCGAAGCCGGGGCCGAGATTGGCCGACGATCCTGGTGCTCGCACGCGCATATGTCTCAAATGTAGAAGCGTTGGTCGGCCGAACCTCAGTGGAAGGGGAGGTAGTGGGCCGCTTCCCATTCCGAGAACTCGTCGATCTTGTCGGCCCACCGCGGCTCGGCGTCGACAAAGCTGTTCCACTCGATGGTCTTCAGCCCACAGAAGTTGTCGACGAGGCGGGGACCCATGGAGGCAATCAGCTCGCCGTCGGCCTGCAGTGCTCCCACCGCCTCGAGGAGGGTGGACGGCACGGTGCGTCCGTCGTCGGGCTCACCGTCTCGATAATCGTTGAGGGATTTGCCCGGATTGGTGCGGCTCTTGTCCCCCAGTCTTGCCGACTGCAGCAGGGCGGCGACCACCAGATACGGGTTGGCGGCTCCGTCGGCCAGACGATGCTGCAGCCGGGTGTCGGCCCCGCGGCTCGGCGGCACACGGATCGTGGCGAACCGGTGGTCGTATCCCCAGCGAGGCTTCAGACCGAGGATCTCGCCCTGGCGAAGTCTCTTGTAGCTGTTGACGGTTGGTGCGCAGAACGCCGTCAGCGCTTCGTGGTGGCGCAGCATGCCGCCGATCGAGGTTCGGGCCAGCGATGACAGCCCGTCGGGAGCCTGGGCATCGAAGAAGAGGTTTTCGCCCGCTTCGTCCTCGAAGGCGAGGTTGACGTGCATGCTGTTGCCGGCTCGATCGGCGATCGGTTTCGGCAGGAAGGTGATTCTGAGATCACGCTCGGCTGCCAACTCGCGGGCCAGCTCGCGGATGAGAAAGATGTTGTCGACGGTACGAACGGGGTCGCCCACCGGCAGCGAGATCTCGAATTGAGCCCGGTCGAGATCGGCACTGACCGACTCGATCTCGATGTCCGACCCCTCGGCCGTGGCCATGATGTCATACAGCAGCCCGCTTGGGTCGACGAGGGCTCCGGTGCCGTAGAGATAGGACGAGGGTGTTTCGATCGGCACCCACTCTCCTTTGTCGCCGGCCTGCATGACGTACCCGGTGACCGCCATACCGACCAGTGGCCGGACGTCGCGGTCGTTCCACATGGCAACCGAGTCCTTCAGCGCCTGACGGGGTGCGATCGGATAGGGCTCCTGGCCGTAGAACAGATCGGCGATGACGATCCCGGTCTCCGGTTCCCAGCCCGGTCGCGCCTCGGCCAGGGGGCAACTGGCGCTGACATCGGGCAGGCCGTCGGCCCGGGCCACGATCTCCACGTTGTAGAGATTCTGGTCGTAGCCCTGCCTGAACACCGCGGTCGAGAACGACGTGCCCCGCTTGGCGGCGTCAGCCGCAAGATACTTGCCGCGGGCCAGCCCGAATTGGTCCGGCCACAGGATCCGGTAGCGGCGATAGGCATCGGTCAACTGAGTGTGAACCTCCAGAGCGGTCGCGGAGTACACCGTTCCATCGGCTGAAATGCCTGCGGCCAAAGCGCCGGGGCGAGGATTTGCCGCAGTTCGGACTCCGGCCGACCGCTTCATTGCGTTTTGTGAAACCGCCGGATGGACCCCTGGGGGTCGGCTTACACTGACCTGCTATGGTTGCGAGTGCAAAGACCCGTCCGCTCATCGGACTTCCCGGCCGCCGTCGCAAGGTCGGCCATCTGGTTGGTACCGCCGAATCGATGGCCGATGTCGAGGTCGACCTCTACTATTCCGGCTACGCCCGCAGCGTCCTGCAGGCCGGTGGTCTACCGGTTCACCTGCCCCTCGACGCCAACCCGAGTGAGTACGTCGCCCATCTCGACGGCGTGCTGCTGACCGGCGGTGCCGACATCGAACCGCACCGCTACGGCGCCGAACCCGATGGGCAAGGCGATTACGAGCCCATCCGGGACGAGTTCGAATTCACCTTGCTCGGTGCCGCCATCGCCCGGGATCTTCCGGTGCTCGGGATCTGCCGGGGTGCTCAGCTGCTCAACGTGTACGCCGGCGGCACCCTCCACCAGCACGTGCCGAGCCATGCCCGGTTCGAGCTGGCCCCGCACATCCGCGTTCACCGGGTGACCATCGAACCGGGCACGCTGTTGAGCGAGATCTACGGGCAGGAGCAGATGGACGTCAACTCCCTCCACCATCAGGCTGTGGCCACGACCGGGCCGGCTGCGGTGGTCAGCGCATGGGCCGACGACGGTACCGTCGAGGCCATCGAGATCGAGGACCATCCGGCCATCGGGGTGCAGTGGCACCCGGAGATGCACAACCAGCACGAGCTGGTCTTCGACTGGTTGATCAAGAAGGCGTCGGAACCGGCTGCGGCCGGGGTGGCCCGCTAGGGTCCCCCGCTGCCGATTCGGTGCCCGACGACAGTATCTCCGAGTTGCTCGATGTCCTGTCCGACGACGGCTCGGTCATCGGTCGGGCCACCCGTCGTGAGGTGCACCGCAACGGCCTCTGGCATCGGACGTTCCACGGCCTCGTGGTTCGGTCCGGGCTCCCGGGTCGGGTCGTCCTCCAACGTCGGGCGGGGGGCTCCCCCTTCGCCGGCAGGCTCGACTTCACGGCCTCGGGTCACCTCGCGGCCGGTGAACAACCGACCGACGGGGCCCGAGAGCTGGAAGAGGAGGTCGGTCTCGCCGTGTCCGCCGCCGACCTGGTGCCGGTCGGCGTTCACCGGATCATCGACCACCGTAAAGGCATCACCAACCGGGAGCAGGTGCACGTCTTCTTCATCCGATCCGACCTGCCGCTCGACGGGTTCCGGCCTGACGTCGGCGAGGTGGCGGGTCTGGTGGAGATCGAGGTCGAACCGCTGTTGAGTCTCGTCGATCCGATGAACCCGATGGCTCGGATCGAGGCACGGGAGTGGACGCCGGGATCTGCGGTGTCCGGCGTGACGATCGAGCTCGACGATCTGATGCCGGGATACGAAAACTATCTGATCAAGACGATGATCATGGCAGGGCGGTTCGCCGCCGGGCAGTCACCGATCGCGATCTGACGACTCGCCGTGATCCGATCGGGTCAGCCGCGGATGAGTCCGAGCGCCTCGGCTCGGGTGGCGGCGTTGGTCTTGAGCAGGCCGCGGACCGCCGACGTGGTCGTCATCGCCCCCGGCTTCTGGACCCCGCGCATCGTCATACACAGGTGTTCGGCTTCGATCGTCACGAGCACCCCTTGTGCTTTCAGCCGCTCCATCATGGCGTCGGCCACCTCAACGGTGAGCCGTTCCTGGACCTGGAGCCGCTTGGCGTAGCCGTCGACGACCCGGGCCAGTTTGGAGAGACCGCACACCTTCCCCTCCGGCCCCGGCAGGTAGGCCACATGAGCTTGCCCGATGAACGGCAACATGTGATGCTCGCAGAGGGAGCTGAACGGAATGTCGCGCACGATGACCATTTCATCGTGATCGACCTCGAACTGCCGGTCGAGGTAGTCGGCGGGGTCACTTTGATAACCCTTCAACAGCTCACCGTATGATCGTGCCACCCGGGACGGTGTGTCGACGAGGCCGTCACGGTGGGGATCTTCGCCCACCGCGGCCAGGATCTCGCGCACCGCCGCTTCGATTCGTGCTTCGTCCATTACCCGCAGAGTAGCGGTCGGGGGTGCACGTCCCGCCGAATCAGGCCAATTCGGGACGGTCGGCGAACTGATCGAGGGCCTCCGGATTGGCCAGCGCCTCCAGGTTTCGCACCGGTCGGCCGTGAACGGTTTCGGTGACGGCCAGCTCGACGATCTTGCCCGAACGGGTGCGTGGGATGTCGTCGACCGTGGCGATGACCGCCGGGACGTGTCGGGGGGAGCCTTTTGTCCGCAGATCCGACCTGATCGCGGCAACGAGCTCGTCGGTCAGCTCGAACCCGTCGGCCAGACGCAGGAAGAGCACAATCCGGGTGTCGTTGTCGTATTCCTGAGCCACGGCCATGGCCTCGACGACCTCGTCGCGCTGCTCGACGATTCGATAGATCTCGGCGGTTCCGATCCGGACCCCGGACGCGTTGAGGGTGGCATCGGAGCGCCCGAAGATGATCATGCCTCCCTGCTCGGTCCAGGCCGCGAAATCGCCGTGGGCCCAGACCTCGTCGAACTTGTCGAAATAGGCGGCGTGGTATCGCTCGCCGGCGGGGTCCTGCCAGAACTCGAGCGGCATCGACGGGAAGGGGGCCGCGCAGACCAGCTCACCCTTGACCCCGGGAGGCGCCGGCCGCCCGTCGTCGTCGTAGACGTCGATGGCGAGACCGAGTGCCGGTCCCTGGATCTGCCCGGCGTACACCGGTTTGGTGGGATCGCCGATCACCAGGCAGCCGCACAAGTCGGTGCCACCGGAGATCGAGGCGAGATGGAGATCCGGGCCGATGGAATCGTAGATCCAGGCGAACCCCTCGTGGCTGAGCGGGGAGCCGGTCGAGCAGATCGTCCTGATCGAACCCAGGTCGTGATGACCGACCGGGTGATAGCCGGACTTCATGACGCTGTCGATGAACTTGGCCGAGAT
>JBFHME010000043.1:0-22891 GCA_041594435.1 Acidimicrobiales bacterium | reverse complement strand
TCGTCGAAGGCCGAACCCCACGGTTCGCCCCTCTCGACGGTCAAGCTTCCTCTCCAGCTGACCCGACCGCTGCATCGCCGTCGTCCAGATCGGCGTCGTCAACCCGCTCCGCACCGTCGGACCCGTCGAGCTCGATCATCGACGAGGCGGCAACCAGATCGCGGTAGACGGCGTCGGCCGCGTTACGGGCCGATCGAGCCGTCGCCGGGATCGGTGCCAGCTGTCCGAGCTGACGGAGCAGGTCGATGAGCTGCTTCGTCGTCCGGATGAAGTCGCCGGCGGTCAGATCCTCCTCACTCAGAATGTCGTCGAGCGGCACCCCGGACGCCCACCCGTGGGCCACCGCGACAAAGCCGGGATCCGGCGCGCGTGTGGGCGGCAGCTGCGACTCCTCCTCGGCCAGCGCGAGGTCCAGATGTCGAGCCTGAATCTGACGGAAGCGACGCCGCATGTCGGCCGACGGGTACCACGGTCGAGTCGGTGTTCCGCTGCTGCGTCGTTCCTCGTAGACGAACACCGACGCCAGTGCCGCCACCTCGGCCGGTTCCAGATCGTCGAACAACCCGGCCTCCAACGTCTCCACCACGAGCAGATCGCTCTCGTGGTAGACCCGGGCGATGCGCTCCCCGCTTTCGGTCAACGACCAGTCGTGGAGATGGCCCCGCTCCGTCAACAGCGCGATCACCCGATCGAACTGGCCGGCCAGCGAATCGGTACGTCCGGCGGCCACCTGGCGGGCTCGGGCCAGGTCGGCTTCGAGCTTCTCCAGCCGCTTGAGACCTCGTCGGGCGTCCGGCGACACATCCTCCTTGGTCAGGATGGCCGGCTGCGACGGTTTCCCCCCGCCGTCCCTCCGGCCACCGTTCTTCGCCTTCCTCGCTCCCCGACCGTTGCTCGAAGGCCGGGCGAGACGGCGATTCTTGAGCTGCCGAGCCACTTCGTGGGCGAAGCTGACGCTGTTGGGCAGGTAGGGTTCGGGCAGGTCGACCGTGGCCACGACGTCGGGCGGTTCGATCAGTTCGTTCGGAACCAACTCGTAGCTGTCACCGTCGGTGTCCACGACGGTGACCCGAATTCGGCCTCGGCTGCGGAACGCAACGGCCAGCACGGCCACCACCGAGGTGCGGGATCCGGAATCGGCCCGGCGACCGACCTCCCGCAGCCGAATGACATCGCCGGGAGCCAGCTGGGCGAGCGCAAAGGCCATTTCCCGGTGGTCGACCGAGCCGCCGCTCGGCGTTACCGTGGCCGAACGCAGGTCGTCGATCGGCCCGTAGTCGGCTTCCAGTCGACGGATGAGCTGGCGCCGGCGTTCGACGAGACGCTCGATCCGGTTCTCCTGGCGCACCACACCGGCGTCGATGCGGTACTGGGCGAACGACAGGTTGAGCAGGTGGCGGGCCCGCTCCTGCGTGTACCGGCGAACGAGATTGGCCGCCATGTTGTAGGTGGGCCGGAACGAGGATCGCAGCACGAACCTCTTGCTGAGCGCCAGGTCGGCCACCTGCTCGAACGTGGTGTAGGGCGACCACAGCACGACGGCCTGACCGTGACTGTCGATACCCCGGCGTCCGGCCCGGCCGGTCAGCTGCGTGTACTGGGCCGGCGTCAGGAACTCATGTGTTTCGCCGGTGAACTTCGTCAGCTTCTCGATGACGACGGTGCGGGCCGGCATGTTGACTCCGAGGGCCAGCGTCTCGGTGGCGAACACCACCTTGACCAGTCCGGCGATGAAACAGGCCTCCACCGCCTCCTTGAACGGAGGAACCATGCCGGCATGGTGCGCGGCGACCCCGGCCATCAACCCTCGCCGGAACCGTTCGTAGTCGAGCACGGCGAGGTCGCCGGGATCAAGGCTCTGCACGTGACTGTCGACGATCTCGGACACACGTTCCCGCTGTTCCGGACCGATCAACCGGAGCCCGGAGTCGATCACGGCGCGGGCGGCGTCGTCACAGCCGGCCCGGCTGAAGATGAAGTAGATCGCCGGAAGCAGATCCCGGTCCTTCAGGGTCTTGATCACGTCGATCCGGCGAGGGGTCCGCCACCTCGGGCGGCTCGCCCCCTTGCCCTTCGTCCGGTCACCGGAGCGGCCCTTGGCGCCCCGCCGACCGTTCGAGGGCTGATTGTCATAGCGGAACCCCTTCGGATTGGGCTCGGATCCCTTGATCGTCCGCATCAGGTGGGTGTGGGACCCGGACCGCTCCCCCACCATGTAGAGATTGGTCAGCTCCACCGGCCGTTCGGTCTCGACCACCAGCCGGATCTCGCCACGAACGGTCTCGATCCAGGCGGCCAGCTCGTCGGCGTTCGAAACCGTGGCCGACAGGCAGATCAGGCGGATTCGCCGGGGCAGGTGGATGATGACCTCTTCCCACACCGGACCCCGGTAGGCATCCTGCAGGTAGTGCACTTCGTCGAGGATGACACTCGACAAGGCGTCGAGATCGTTGCCCGCGTACAGCATGTTCCGAAGGACCTCGGTGGTCATCACCACGACGGGGGCGTCCGCGTTGATGCTGTTGTCACCGGTCAGCAACCCGACCCGATCGCGGCCGAACTGCTCCCCCAGGTCGAAGAACTTCTGGTTCGACAGCGCTTTGATCGGTGTGGTGTAGAACACCCGACCCCCGGCGTCGAGCACCCGCGCGATGGCGTAGTCGGCCACCAGGGTCTTGCCGGCACCGGTCGGGGCGGCCACGATCACGTGCCGGTGGTCGTCGATCCCGTCGAAGGCGTCGAGCTGGAAGGCGTCGGGGGTGAATCCCAGTCGATCGATGAACGCCTGACGAACCTCGGCCGCCGGCGCCATCACCCGACCGGCTCGGCGCCGGAGGTCGGCTCGGCACCCCACCGCCGCAACAGCATGCGCCCGATCACGATGGCGATCTCGTAGAAGAGGTACATCGGAATCGTGACGATGGCCAGGTTGAACGGATCCCCGGTGGGCGTGATCACCGCGGCCAGGATGACCACGGCCACCATGGCGATACGGCGGTTCGAGGCCAGCTGATCGGGTTTGAGGACGCCGACGAGCTGCAGGAAGATCAGGATCAATGGGAACTCGGCGGCCAGACCGAACGCCAACAGCATCTTCACGAAGAAGCTGAAGTACTCATTCGGGGTGTAGAGGGCCTCGAAGCTCTCGACACCGAATCCCTGGAGTACGGCCAATGTCCGAGGCATGAGCAGATAGGCCGACACGACCCCCAGACCGAGCAGGATGACCGACGAAGCGATGAACGGCAGCAGCATCCGCTTCTCATGCGGATAGAGGCCGGGCATCACGAAGCGACCGAAATGGTAGAGCACGATGGGAAGGGCCAGCAGGAGGCCGCCGTAGCCCGACACGGTCAGCACCACCGAGAACGCCTCGATCGGACCGGTGTTCAGCAACCGGCACTCGTCGGCTTCGTCGGTCGCCAGTAGGAACTCGCAGTACGGATCGATCATGAAGTTGAGGATCGCCGTCCTGAAGGTGAAGACGACGATGGCACCCGCCACAACGGCCAGCACCGACCAGATCAGCCGCTTTCGCAGCTCGGTCAGATGACCGAGTAGCGTCATCTCGGCCATGGCCCGAGCCCGCGCCTCCTCGCTCTCGGCGGACCGCCGGAAGGGGACCTTCATGCCACCTCGTCCGCGCCGTCGGCGTCGTTGGATACGGCGTCAGCGGCTGGCTCGACGATTTCACCGAGCGAGTGGTCACCCGCTTCGCCACCAGTGTCGACGTCACCGCCGGCTTCATCGACCTCGGCGGCTTCCTCCGGCTCGGGAGTGTCCGTCGATTCGGCAGTGGCGGCTCCATCGGTTGTTGCCGGACGACTCCACATGTCGGTGACCTTCGTGGAACCGTCGACCTCGAAATCGGTCCTGAACGGCTCGACCGCCGCTTCCTTGACCGATTCGACGGTGGACTCGAGTTCCCCACCGGCCCAATTCTTCACATCGGCGGCCCGTTCGATCTCCTCGAGGCTCGAGTTGAAGTCGCGACGAAGATTGTCGCTCATCGCCTTGAGCTGGCCGACCACCTTGCCGGTTCGACGAATAACGCCGGGCAGCTGCTCCGGGCCGACCGCGATCAGCAAGACCAGCGCGATCAGGATCATCTCTCCGGCGCCGATGTTGAACACAATCAGTAGGCTAGCGGCTCGGAGGTCGGCGCAATCGGCTCCGGGCGGAGGTCGAGCGGCGGGAGTTTCGGCCCGTGACGCCGGACCGTCGGGCGCTCAGCCGTTGATGAACTCGGCGAGAGCGGCGTTCAGCCGGTTGTCGTCTTCCAGGAGATGGTGGAAGTCGAGCAGATCGTCATGTGAGATCGGCTCGCCGACGTGGACCTCGTTGAGTTCCGCCGGTAGTCGCCAGGTGGTGAAGGACACGCCGGAGGCGACGAGCAGGTCGATCGTCCTGGACTCGGCCGGCTTCACGACCATCATGGAGCAGTGCGGGCAACGAAACGCATAGGTGCCGACGTTGTTGTCATCACAGATCCGTACGTGGACGTCGGCCGTGGTCAGTTCGACATCGCCGCACTCGGAACAGCTCGCTCGTATTGTTGCCATCGAAGTAAGTCCTCCCGACCCGTCTTGGGCTTTGTCCTCAATAGATTCGGCACCACCGGACGCGGTCTTGAGGTTTCGGGAGAACTACCCAACAAATCGGGCCGCCGTACCCGGTCTCGTTGCCCGGACGGTGTGTCATCTCCGAGGTATCCGACGGCAAACGAGGCAAGATGGGGCCGTGACGACGCGACTACCCTCGCTGCACGGACGACTCACCACCTTCGCCTCGGGACCTTGGGAATCGACCCCGGACGAGGGCGTTCTCGATGTCATGGCCGCAACCGTCAGGGGCCCGGTCGACGGCTTGGCGGTGACCGCCCGCCTCACCCGCGACGGTGTCGCCGTCCTGGCCGATTCCGATCGGGTCGGGAAGGGGTTCAGGAAACGCCGAATCAACGAGATCGATGCCACCGAGCTCCCGCCGGATGTGACGCCGCTGGCCGCCGTGCTCGGCCGGACGGCGGGCCGAAACCCACTCCTGGTGACCGTGAGCGGTGACGCCGCCTTCGAAACGGTTCTGGCGACGGCCCGGGAATTCGGGGAAGCGGCCGAGAAAAGCCTCTGGCTGATCGGCCACGAACACGCCGAGCTCGTACGGTGGCGTCCCCGCACCGAAGCGATACTGCTCCACGGCTCGGCCCGTCGGCGGGCCGGCGGCGGGGTGGAGAAACTCCTGGCCGCCCTTCACGGCGATGACATCGACGGGGTCTCGATGCCTCACGGCGACTGGTCGGGCGGCTCCGTCGCCCTGGCCCACCGATTCGGTCTGCTGACCCACGCATCGGGAGCCCACCACAGCCGCGAACTGGCGGTGGTGATCGACGCCGGAATCGATGCGGTCACCGCCGATGAACCGATGCGGCTGGCGGCAGCGGCCGCCCAGTACTACCCATGAGGCAGGGCACGGTCGTCGGGCCGTCGAACCATCCGGTACGCGATCGATGGCGGGCCGTGTGAAGTCCCGGGGATTTCCTGCCTGGCTGGTCGCCGTTGTCGCCTTGATTGCCGTTGGCTGGTTCCTGGCCGGCGGGTCCCTTGATCTCGACTCGGATTCGTCGGGAACCGTAAGCCTGGACACGACCATCGGGGTGGATACCCGATTCTCGGACCTGGGCATCGTCACCATCGACGATCTCCCCGCCGAGGCCGACACCACACTCGACCTGATCGCCTCCGGTGGCCCGTACCCGTTCGCCCGCGACGATGCGATCTTCCAGAATCGGGAACGGCTCCTGCCTCTGCGCCCCGATGATCACTACCGTGAGTACACCGTCATCACGCCGGGTGAGGACGATCGGGGGGCCCGACGGATCGTGGCCGGAGCCGACGGCGAGTTGTACTACACCGACGATCACTACGCGTCGTTCCGCGAGATCGTGGGGTTTGGATCATGACACCGCTGCTCGCACTGCTGCTGAACCGTCTACCACCGGGCGCACACCGCATCGGATCGTTCGAGTCGGTGCAACGCCGTCTGGTGGAGTCGTTCGGGTATCAGGTGGTGATCATCGACATCGATCCCGCGGGCGGGAAGTCCGATCTGCTCGACCTGGTGGCGGCTCGACTCGGGTTTCCGACCTGGTTCGGTCGGAACTGGGACGCGCTCAACGACGTTCTGTGCGATCCGAACCTGACCGGTGTTGAGCCCGGCGACGTGATCGTGCTGCGTCGCCGACAGGAACTCGCCGGCCGGCAGGCGACCGGCATCGAGGTCGGAGACGCCGCCCGGACGATGATCGAGATGTTCAGCGAGGTTGCGGAGGAGGCCGGATTCCGCCTGCTGATCGCCGGCTTCGGCGCCGGCAGGGAACCTACAACCGGCTGACCCGGTCGACAGGCCAGAACAGAACAAAGGCGCGCCCCACCACCCGTTCCTCGGCGATCGGCCCCAGTTCACCACGGGAATCCGACGACAGGCTCCGGTTGTCGCCCATCACGAACAGGAAACCCTCCGGTACCGCCAGCGGGCCGAAGTCGGGCATGACCAGGCCGGGGTCGAGATAGGGCTCGACCAACTCCTGATCGTTGATGAAGACCGTGCTCTCGCGAATCTCGATCGTCTCGCCGCCCAGAGCGATCACCCGCTTGATGACGTCCTTCGGCTGGTTGGGGCCGGCCGAGGTGATCTCCTCATCGGTGCGGTGGAACACCACGATGTCGCCGCGGCCGACATCACCGAAGCGGTAGCTGAGCTTGTTGACCAGCACTCGGTCCTGAATGAGGAGGGTGTCCTCCATCGACGGTGACGGGATGTAGAACGCCTGGAGCACGAGAGCACGCAGAACGAGGGCGAGAAGCACGGCGGCCACCAGCACGACCGCCCACTCGATGGCGTTGCGGCGGGCTGCGGCGCCCGTGACCAGTTCATCGTCATCGACCTCCGATTCGACGGGGTCGACGGCGGCGTCGCCGTAGACGGCTTCGTAGCCGGAGCCGGCGGGATAGCCCTGCTCGATCGGGCGTTCCCGACGGCGGCGATCGGCACCGTAATAGTCGAGCTCACCCGGGAGCTCCCGGCTGCCGCGACCACCGGGGTTCGGGTCGTGGTACTCCCCTTCGACGTGGGCCCAGGAGCGTGGGTCGAGGCCCGGGATCGGCTCATCGCCGGGTTCGACGCCCTCGTGTCCCGGCTCGCCGTCCATCAGGCGGTCGAAGGTCACCCCGTTACCGGTGTCGGTTTCGAAGAAGCGGGTGCTGGCCTCCTCGAAGACCGGATCGAACTCGGTGACGGCATCCCACCCGGCGTCGGTCTGCGCGCCGCGAACCTTCGTCACGGCCAGCTCCGTGGTCTTCGGGTTGGGGACGGCTACGGGACCGATGGCATTGCCGGCCCGCTGTGCCGGGGTCCAGCGGCCGTCGGACCGGCGCGTCAGCCCGGTGGACAACGGTGGGGCCTCGTGGTGTTCCCACCGAGCGCCATTCGGATTTGTCATACAGTCACCACCGTAGTCGTCACGATGTGCCGCAATCGGCATGGTTGTCGAGTGATGTCCACGGTCTCACTGGGGTCGGAGTTCCTCGGAATCGACACCTGGGTCAGAGTCTAGACCTCAACTGTAACGAAACCTTCATTCGACTGATATCTGGCCAGGATCCGGGCCGCAGCATCCCGGCCGAGCCGATCAGCACCTTCGATTCCATCGGCCGACATCACCTCGGCCTGAGTGCCGAGGCTGACCAGGAGCCGCTCGAGCCAGGGGATCTCGGTGACGGCCAGCTCGACCAGCAACCGGCCCTCGGCCTGCTCCTCCACCCGCTCGCTCGGATAATGGTCGACCACCCAGGCGGCTTCGGGCGCAAGGCGCAGCGTGGCCCGAGCCATACCCTCGCGGGGCTCGAACACCCCCACCCGCTCATGGTCGGCTTCGGGAGAGACACGAGCCGGCCGGTTCAGCGGCGTCAACGCCTCGATCCGATCGACCCGAAAGATCCGCTCACCCTCGGCCGTGTGGCACCAGGCGTGCATGTACCAGTTGCCGGAGTCGGCGAACACCCGCCACGGGGCTACCTGCCGCTCCGTCCGGACATCCCGGTTGTAGGAGTAGTAGGTGATCTCCACCTCCGTTGCTTCGGCGGCGGCCAGCCGAAGCTGGTCGAGAACATCGTGTTCGGCCGACCCGAGGCGGATGTCCACCGCCTCGGCGCCGTCGACACCGACCACCTGGGCCAGCTTGTCGAGTGCCCTTGCCAGGGCGCCGTCGGGATCGGTTCCCGGCACAGAAAGAAGGGCTTCCGACGACGCCAGCAACGCCAAACCCTGACCGGGTGTCAGCCGCAGCGGACGAGAGAAGTAGTCGGCCAACATGATCGAAACCCGGCCTTCGTCGTCGATCTGCACGTCGATCAGGGCATCCGGCGAATACGGCGGGAGGCCGACCATGTAGACGACGTCGAGGTCGGCCAGGAGATCCGCCTCCCGTAGCCCGAAGCGGGCGGCCACGTCGGCCACCCGGTGGCCGGGATTGGCCACGATCCACGGGACGACGGCCAGAACCCGTCGCAGCCGGTCAGCAGCCGTGGTCCGGCTCACTGGTCGGATCCGTTCCTGGTGGTTGAGACCGCCACCTCCGTCGACGCGGGCTGATCGATGATGGCCTGCAGCCAGTCGATCATCTCCTGACGGAGCTCGGCCGGCTCCAGGATCTCGGCGTGCTCCAGGAATCCGAGGACGAACGTGCGAAACGCCTCGGTTCGCACGACGGGGACCTCGAACACCACGGCACCGTCGTCGCGTCGCTGCGATCTCACGTCCGGCCCGAGAAATCGTGCGGCCGCCGCGGCGCGGTTCTCATCGACCAGCAGGCGGGCGGTGACCTGCCGGTCGCTGCCGAACTCCCAGGCCTTGAGTGGACCGGCGGAGCCGACGCTCGGCCTCTCGGAGGTGACCGGGCGACCGGTGCGCTCGACCGCCCCCTCGATCCGGTCGAGCCGGAAGTTCCTCTGACCTTCGCGGTCGTGGTCGAATCCGGTGAGATACCAGCGGCCGCGATGAAAATCCAGCCGCCATGGATCCAGTGTGCGGGTGTTCCCCCGGTACGCGAAGGCAATCGTCTCGTTGGCCGTGATGGCCTGGAAGATGGGAACCAATGCCGGATCCGTCGGAAGGTTGGCGACCACGCCCGCCATGACCCCCGGCCCTGCGGAGCCTCGTCCGGATGCCCGAAGCGTCGCCGTCCTTTGACCCGCCCCGGCGGTGTCGGAGGAGAGTCCGCCCAGCTTCCACAGCGCCTCCTCGTCATCGTCGATCCCGTCGACCCGGACCGACAGCGAAGCCAGGTGCAGCGCGGCCAGCTCCTCGGGATCGAGGCCCGGATCGGCGAGGTAGTACTCGGCGGGATCGATCCGGTAGCCGTCGACCGGCGGATTCGTGGCCGGGACCCGCTCCACGGTCAACGGAATACCCATGACCCGAAGGTCGTCCTTGTCGCGCTCGAAGGCTCGATGGAACGCACTACCGGAATCCGGGTAGCCCTCGACCCGACGTCGAATCTGCTCCGCGCTGAGCGGACGCGAGGTGTTGAGCAGCACGGCGGTGAGGTTGAGTAGTCGTTCGAGCTTGTTGACCGACATCGTTACCACAGTAGCGACGTTGCCCGTTGGTCCCTGCCACGCCGCGGGATCGACGGCCACCCGACAGCCGGTGACGACCAACCGGATCCCGAAGACCGCTGCCAGCGCGATCGCTCAGAGGCTGGCGATGAGCTTCTCGACCCGCTCGTCCGCGCTCTTGAACGGGTCCTTGCACAGCACCGTTCGTTGCGCCTGATCGTTGAGTTTGAGGTGAACCCAGTCGACCGTGTAGTCGCGCTTCTTCTCCTTGGCCCGGCGGATGAAGTCGCCGCGCAACTTCGCCCGGGTGGTCTGGGGCGGCTGATCGATGGCGTCGAACATCTGGTCATCGGTGAGCGTTCGCTCCACCATGTCACGGTTCTGCAGACGGTAGAACACGCCGCTCTCGCGGCGGATGTCGTGGTACTGCAGATCGATGAGCGCCACGCGGGGATGGCTGAGCGCAAGACCGTGCTTCTCCCGGTAGGCCTCGATCAGATTGTGCTTGATGACCCAGTCGAGTTCCCGGTCGAGTTTCAACGGGTCGCTCTCGAGCTGGGTCAGCACGTGCTCCCACATGTTGAGCGCCTTCAGCTCGTCGTCGGGAAAACCATGGATCTCCCGGTAGCGGAGGGCCCGAGCCAGGTACTCCTGCTGGATCTGCAGGGCCGACGCCTCGCGCCCGTTGACCAGGCGCACCTTGCGGCTCAGCGTCAGGTCGTGGCTGATCTCACGGATGGCCCGGATCGGGTTTTCGAGCGACATGTCGGGCAACACGTAGTCGGGATCCTCGACCATTCGCAGCAGGACCGCCATGACCCCAACTTTGAGATAGGTGGTGTACTCGCTCATGTTCGAGTCGCCGACGATGACGTGCAGACGGCGGAAGCTCTCCGCGTCGGCGTGCGGTTCGTCACGGGTGTTGATGATCGGACGGGATCGGGTGGTGGCCGACGACACGCCTTCCCAGATGTGTTCGGCCCGCTGGCTGAGGGCGAACATCGGGCCGCGGGCGGTTTGCAGGACCTTGCCTGCTCCGGCGTAGATCTGACGGCTGACCAGGAACGGAATCAGGATCTCGTCGTAGTGGTTGAGATCGTCGGTTCGGGTCGTCAGGTAGTTCTCGTGACAGCCGTAGGAGTTGCCGGCCGAGTCGGTGTTGTTCTTGAACAGATGAACGGTGCCGCGTATCCCCTCGTCGAGCAGCCGTTCCTCGGCCGAACCGAGCAGTTCCTCGAGGATACGCTCCCCCGCCTTGTCGTGGACCACGACCTCGCCGATCGAGTCGCACTCCGCGGTGGCGTATTCGGGGTGGGACCCCACGTCGAGGTAGAGCCGGGCGCCGTTCACCAGGAACACGTTGGAGGAACGACCCCAGGACACGACCCGCCGGAACAGGTAACGGGCCACCTCGTCGGGGCTCAGCCTGCGCTGACCCCGCAAGGTGCAGGTTACTCCGTACTCGGTTTCGAGGCCGTAGATGCGACGGTTCACCACGTGTCCAACCTAGCCGCTTCCGGTGCTGTGAGCAGATCGGCGTTCACCGCCACAACGAGAATCGGGGCCGTCAACGACTCAGGAGCTCGTCGATGTCACCGTTGTCGAGACGACGGAAGCAACGACCGGTATCGAGCCGGTCGAGCACCGCCACTTCGAGGGCGTCACCACCCAGCGTATGGTCATCGCCGGCGAGGGCCGAGACCGCGGCCTGAAGCCCTGCGGCCAGATCCATGTCGACGTTGTAGGTTCCGCCGAGGCGCTCGCGAATGGCCTCGGCCTCGCCGCCGAGTACCGCGAACCCGTCCTCGTCGGTGACCGAACCGTCGTAGCGAATGTGGAACATCCGATCACCGTCGCGTTGAAAGCCGACGGCGACGACCAGAATCTCGACCTCGAGCGGCTTTGTCTCGTGGGTGAAGATCTGGCCGAGCATCTGTGCGTACTGGTTGGCCAGCGCCTGGGAATCGACGTCGTCGCGGGAGTAGGTGTAGCCCTTCAGATCGGCGTGTCGGATACCGGCGATGCGGAGCTGGTCGTATTCGTTGTACCGACCGACGCCGGCGAAGGCGATCCGGTCGTAGATCTCGGAGATCTTGCGCAGGTTGCGTGACGGGTTCTCGGCGCAAAGCAGCATCCCGTCGTCGACCTGGACCGCGGCCAGACTCCGACCTCGGGCGATGCCCTTCTGGGCGAAATCGGCCCGATCCTTCATCAACTGTTCGGGCGCTACATAGAACGGCATGTTCATGACGGAACCTCCCTGGGCCACGGGACGCAGCCCAGCGGACGACGTTGTGTTGCGTCGGCAGCACAGCCCGGTTTCCGGCGACTCCGGCGCGGCGGCATGTTCATGAGGGCTGACCCCACTGGCGATCCCGGAAGTCGGCCAGGACACGCTCGAAGCGTTCGGAGATCTCCGATTCGGGGAGTTCGTTGTACCCCGTGGCGTCGATCGTGGCCACGATCGGGTAGATCCCTCGCATGCTGTCGGGACCGCCGGTGGCCGAATCGTCGTCGGCGGCCGCGAAGAGTGCGCTGATCATCAGGTCGATCGTCTCGTCGGTGGTCATGTCTTCGCGGCGACCCATCTTGATGACGGTACGGGCGAACAGACTGCCGGATCCGGAGGCCACGTAGTCCTCCTCCTCGTAGCGACCGCCGGTGACGTCGTAGGCGTACAGTCGGCCATAGCCGCGGCGGCGGTCGAAACCGGCGAACAGGGGCACAACCACGAAGCCCTGCATGGCGGCGGGCAGATTGCCTCGCAACATCTGCGAGAGCTGGTTGGCCTTGCCCTCGATCGACAGGGCGTGGCCCTCGACCTTCTCGTAGTGTTCCAACTGGAGCTGGAACATCTTGACCATCTCCATGGCCGGGCCGGCGGCACCGGCTATGGCCACGCCCGACCACCGGTCGGCCGGAAACACTTTACGCATCTCGCGGTGACTGATCAGATTGCCGGCCGTCGCCCGACGGTCACCGGCGATGACGACGCCGCCCGAATAGCGGGAGGCGACGACCGTGGTGCCGTGCGTGATCTCGAGATCGTTGGTGGCCACCTGACTCTCAGCGATCACATTCGCCGTCGTTCGACCGTAGTGGTCGAGCAATGCGGCGAAATTGGGACCCGGATCTTTCCATGATTCGAATACCGGTAGGTTCATACGGCCCCAAGCCTAGGTGCGAGTGCGACGGGATGGAACCCGTCGCGACGAGTTCCGCTTATCGCCGAATATCGCACCCCGCTCCTGGGCCGAGAACTACTCACCACCCTTTTGGATGTAGCTCTTCACGAAGTCCTCGGCGTTGGTCTCGAGCACGTCGTCGATTTCGTCGAGTAGATCATCGAGTTCCGCTTTCAACGCTTCACCCTGCTCGCCCGATGCGGGGATCTCCTCGATCTCCTCCTCGGTCTGGGGTTGTTTCGTCGGCTTCTGGATTCTCTCCCGCTCAGCCATGTTTGCCACCTCCTCGAACGATGCCGTTGCGATCACGCGGTTGTGCGCTCGGGGGCATCGTACTTCGTTCTGTTGTTCCTTCGTCGTTCAGTTTCTCACCGACTGGGCCAGATCTCAGGAGTTTCGACCCTCTTCGCCGAAACTCGGGATGAGGGACTCGGTCCTGCCGCACGTCACGCCCCGAGTTTGTCCAGGAGCTGTGACGCGGTCTCACTCTCATCCAGGATAGTTCCTACATGGCTCCGCGTACCGCGTCCCGGTTCCAGCATCGGAACCCGCCGCAGCGGATCGTCACCCACGTCGAACACGATCGAGTCCCAGTTGGCGGCTACGACGTTGTCGGCGAACTTCTCGAGGCATCGGCCCCGGAAGTAGGCCCGCGTGTCCTCCGGCGGATCGTTCACCGCCCGACGGGCCGCATCCTCGTCGACGATCGCCTCCAGGCCGGCTCGGGCCGCAAGCGACTTCTTGGGACGCAGATCGTGATACTGCAGGTCGAGGGCACGAAGCCTTGAATCGCCCCAGTCGCAGTTGTGGCGGTCCATGAAACCGCGCAGCAGGCGAAGCTTGGCCGCCCAGTCGACCCAGTGGGCCACCGAGTCGGGATCCGATTCGAGGCCCGTCAAAACCTGCTCCCAGCGTTCGAGCACCATCTTGCCGCAATCCTCGCCAACCGCTTCGAGACCATGCCGGTCGGCCCAGCTTCGGGCCCGACCCAGGATGTGCCACTGGATCTCGAGCGCCGTGGCGGTCCGGCCGTCGGCCAGCGGCAGCGGGCGAGTCAGCGTCAGGTCGTGGCTGACGGCGTGCATCGACGGAACCGGCGTTTCGAGCACGATGGGATCGTCGTAGGCGTCGTCCTCCAGCATGGCGAACACGATGGCGGAGGTGCCCACCTTGAGCAGGGTCGCCATCTGCGACATGTTGGCGTCGCCGGCAATGACGTGGAGCCGGCGGTACTTCTGCGAGTCGGCGTGGGGTTCGTCCCGGGTGTTGACGATCGGTCGCTTCAACGTGGTTTCGAGACCGACCTCCTCCTCGAAGTGCTCGGCACGCTGGGTCAGCTGATAGGGAATCTCATCCCCACCGATACCGGGCAGCTCGCTACCGACTTTGCCCGAACCGGTGAAGATCTGACGGCTCACGAAGTGGGTGGTGGCTGCGGTGACGATCTGGCCGAAGGGGAGGCCGCGGGTCAGCAGGTAGTTCTCATGGCAACCGTAGGCGTTGCCCTTCCTGTCGCTGTTGTCCTTGTAGATGACGATTTCCTGGCCGGGCGGAAGGATGTCCATGGCGGCCTTCATCGAGTCGATCAGGATCAGCTCGGCGGCTCGGTCGTAGAGCACGACCGACAGGGCGTCACGGCATTCCGGTGTGGACAGCTCCGGATGGGCGTGATCGACGTAGTAGCGTGCCCCGTTCGTCAACACGGCGTTGACGAGGTGGGTTTCCACCTCGGGCGGCATGGCATAGTCGGGGGCCATCATCTCCCGGGCGTCGACGCCGGGAGTCTCGTCGATGAAATCCCAGGCGACGGGAGCCGAGCGGTCGTCGAGGCCGCCGGTCTCGGATCCGACATACGCGTTGATCAGCAGCGAAGACGCAGAGACCGGGTTCCATTCGTTGGTCCCACGGACCATGATGCCGAACTCGGTTTCGATGCCAACAATCTTCGGTATGGCCATGCAGATCCCCGTTGCGGTGTTGGGTGGTACCAGGCCTAGAGATACTGGCCGGTTGCCACCTGCTCGATGGCCCGTCCGCCGGTCTTGTCTTCGCCGGACGGACCGACCAGGGTGCGAACATACACGATGCGCTCACCCTTCTTGCCGGAGATCTTGGCCCAGTCGTCGGGATTGGTGGTGTTGGGCAGATCCTCGTGTTCCTTGTACTCCTGGGTGACCGAAACCATCAGGTCCTCGGTCTTGATGCCCTTTTCCCCGGAGTCGAGGAACCGTTTGATCGCCAGCTTCTTCGATCGACGCACGATGTTTTCGATCATGGCGCCGGAGGCGAAGTCCTTGAAGTAGAGGATTTCCTTGTCGCCGTTCTGGTAGGTGACCTCGAGGAACTTCGTGTCGTCGTCGGTCCGGTACATGAAGTCGACGGCGGCTTGGATCATCTCGTTCAGCGCCTCATCGAGCTGGATCCCGGACGACAGTTCATCGTCGTGGATCGGCAGTTCCTTGGTCAGGTAGTTGGTGAAGATCGATCGGGCGGCGACCGGGTCGGGCCGCTCGATCTTGATCTTCACGTCGAGCCGGCCGGGGCGCAGGATGGCGGGGTCGATCAAGTCCTCACGGTTCGAGGCGCCGATCACGATCACATTCTTCAGCGATTCCACGCCATCGATCTCGGCCAGGAGCTGAGGCACGATGGTGGACTCGATGTCGGACGAGATACCGCTGCCCCGGGTGCGGAACAACGACTCCATCTCGTCGAAGAAGATGATGACCGGCCAGCCCTCCTCCGACTTCTCGCGGGCCCGTTGGAAGATGAGACGGATCTGGCGCTCGGTCTCACCGACGTACTTGTTGAGCAGCTCCGGCCCCTTGATGTTGAGGAAGAAGCTGCGGCGCTCGTGGTCGCCCGACACCTCACTCACCTTCTTCGCGAGTGAGTTGGCCACGGCCTTGGCGATCAGCGTCTTTCCGCAACCGGGCGGACCGTAGAGCAGGATGCCCTTGGGTGCCGGGAGATGATGCTCGGCGAACAGGTCCGCATGCAGGAACGGCAGTTCGACAGCGTCGACGATGGTCTCGATCTGGTCGTCGAGGCCGCCGATGTCGTCGTAGCTGACATCGGGTACCTCCTCCAGCACCAGATCTTCGACCTCGGCCTTGGGCAACTTCTCGATCAGCACCGACGAGCGGCTGTCGAGCAGCATCGAATCGCCGGCGCGGATGCCGGTACCGATGAGATGGGCCGCAAGTTCGGCGATGCGTTCCTCGTCGGCCCGGCCCACGATGAAGGCCCGCAGACCGTCGGGCATCATTTCCTTGATGCTCACGACCTCGCCGGACTGCTCGAAGCCGCGCACCATGACCACGTTGAGCGATTCGTTGAGCACGACCTCGGCACCGCGTTGCAGCGTGTCGAGATCGATCGCAGGATGGACCTCGACCCGCATCTTGCGGCCGCTGGCGAAGACGTCGGCCGATCCGTCGTCGTTGACACCGAGCATGGTGCCGTAGGCCGACGGCGGCTGGGTCAGCTTGTCGACTTCCTCCCGTAGGGCGGCGATGTGGTCGCGGGCCTCCCGGAGGGTGTAGGTCAGTTTCTCATTCTGGCTGACCGCCTGGGCCAGCTGACCTTTGGTGTCGAGCAGACGCTCCTCCAGTGTGCGCACCCGTTTCGGGGCGTCTTGAAGGCGACGACGGAGGGTTACAACTTCCTCTTCCATCGCTTTCAGTTGCGTCTGCAACTCGGCCATACCGACTTCGTACTCGGTCAGCCGCCTCTCATATTCCGGGGTATTGACGACGACCACCTCCTGGAAAAATTCCTCTTAGCCGGACCCTACACCCACCGTCGGCAAAATACCGAATGCATCAAGCAAGCTGGAGGGATGGATCATGGATCGATCAGCTCCATTATGGACCGCGCACGGGCGACATCGGGGGGCATTCATTCGAGAAATCTGCTGCAGAGGATGTTCGGGGCGCCGCCCCCGAAGGCCGTTCCCCCCACGCGGCGAATCAGGTCGTCAGACCGCAGACCCAGCAGATGTAGGCCAGCACCCGGGCTTCGTCGCGCCAGGCGTCATACCGTCCGGACGGCCCGCCATGGCCGGCGTCGAGGTCGGTCCACAGCAGAATCGGCCGGCCCGATGTGGTGTTGCGGCGCAGCTCCTGCACCCACTTCGCCGCCTCCCAGTAGCTGACCCTGGTGTCATTGAGGCCCGCCGTGGCCAGGACCGACGGATAGGGACGCGGCGCAACATTGTCGATCGGCGAGTAGGACCGCATCGTGCGGTAGATCACCTCGTCGGCGATCGGATTCCCCCACTCCTCCCACTCGGTGACGGTCAGGGGCAGCTCGGGATTGGTGATCGTGGTGAGCACATCGACAAACGGCACCTGGGCCACGACGCCGGCGAACAGTTCGGGAGCCCGGTTGATCACCGCACCGGCCATGAGCCCGCCCGCCGATCCGCCTCTCAACACCAACTGCTCCGGCGTGGTCGTGCCATCGGCGATCAGACGGCGGGCCGCCGTCTCGACATCGGCGAAGGTGTTGGTCTTGTTGGACAACCTGCCGTCGTCGTACCACCGACGCCCGAGCTCGCCGCCGCCTCGGGCGTGGGCGATGGCGAACACGAAGCCGCGGTCGAGCAGTGACAGTCTGATGGCCGAGAACGTCGGGTCGATGGAGGCCTCGTAGGAGCCGTAGGCGTAGAGCAGGCAGGGCCCGGGCTCGGATTGCGACCGGTCATGACGCATGACCAGGCTGACCGGCACCGCGACGCCGTCGGAGCCGATCGCTTCGAGCCGTTCGGTGCGGTAGTCGGCCGGGTCGAACCCGCCGAGCACCTCCTGCTGTTTGAGCAGGAATCGCTCGTCGGTGGCGACGTCGTAGAGGAACAACGTGGGTGGTGTGACCATCGAGGAGTAGCCGTAGCGAATGGCCGTCGTGTCGTGGTCGGGATTGGCGCCGGGGCCGACGGTCGACACCGCTTCGGGCTGCTCGATCGTGACGAAGCGGCCGTCCTCCCACAGACGCAGCCTGATCCTGGTGATCCCGTCGACCCGCTCGAAGAGACTGAGGAAGGTGGTGTTGACATCGATGTCGGAGATGGTGATCGTGTCGTGCCCGGGGATCAGCTCCTCCCAGTTCTGCGGACGGGCGTCGTCGTCGGGCGCGGTCATCACCCGGAAGTTCTCGGCCCCGTCATTGGTCAGGATCACGAATCGATCGCCGTGGTGACTGACCCCGTACTCGATCCCGTGGCGCCGTTCGGCCACGACGCGTGGCGGGGTCTCGGGGGCGCCGGCGGGGATGATCCACACCTCGTCGGTGATCTTGGACGAGACGCCGATGTGGATGAAGCTGTCGTCCTTGTCCCGACCGACGCCGACGAAGAACCGTTCGTCCGGCTCTTCGAAGACGAGCGTGTCGTCGGCGACGGGAGCGCCGACCCGGTGGCGCCAGATCTGATGGGGGCGATTGGCGGCGTCGCTGCGGACGTAGAAGAAGGTTTCGTTGTCGAGGGCCCAGGCGGAACCATACGAGATGTCGACGACATCGAGCTCACGGTCGGTCCCGGTTTCGAGGTCACGCACCACGGCACGGAATCGTTCGTCACCCGACACGTCATAGGCCCACAGCAGGAGTCGATGATCGGGCGACACCTCGAACACGCCGATATCGAAGAAGTCCCGGCCGTCCGCCTCCACGTTCTCGTCGAGCAGGATCTGCTCATCCGCCGGATCCTCGTCGGTGAGCCAGGCGACGAGTTCGGGCCCGGCCGGCGGCGCCCCGGTTGGGACCGGTCGCCGGCAGTGGATCGGATAGGCAAGCCCCTCGACCGTACGACCGTAGTAGGCCCACTGATCCTTG
The DNA here is from genome assembly GCA_041594435.1 of Acidimicrobiales bacterium. Taxonomy (GTDB): domain Bacteria; phylum Actinomycetota; class Acidimicrobiia; order Acidimicrobiales; family SZUA-35; genus JAHELU01. The sequence goes on along the minus strand of JBFHME010000043.1, from coordinate 4,263 downwards.
ATCACCGGGACCGAGAGATCCGTTTCCTTGATGCGGCCCTTGATCTCCTCGAACAGTTTCTCACGGAGTGCGGCCACGGGTTCCAGTATCTGTTCGGTGTAGGCGTTCTCGACCTCGAGGTGCCGACGTACATCGGTCGACTCGCCGTCTTCGAGCCACTGGTAGTGGTCGACGCGGGTGTCACCCCAAAAGGTTCGTTCGAACGGAACGCGCGCAGCTTCGGGCGGACGGAGGAGCGAATCACCCGGGTCCGGGTCAACCAACGAATCGGACCGGTCCGAAGCAGGTACAGCCATTCGTTGATCCTAGAGTGCGACGAGAGCGAAACGAGTTGTCGCTTCCCTCATGAAGCCCGACGATTGTCGCGTCGCTCGAGCCTGAGCCGTCGATCGACCGAGGACCCATGACCGCAGCAGACGACAACGCCGACGAAACCCGCTCCTACGCTCAGGGGTTCTTCACCCCGAGCGACGACGCCAGCCAGATTCTGCTGATCCGTCACGGTCAGTCTGCTCCCTACGTTCCGGGGCGACCGTTCCGGCTCGTCGACGGCCACGGTGATCCCGAACTCACCGAACTCGGCCACTTTCAGGCCCAGCGGCTCGCCGACCGGCTCGTCGACGAGCCGGTCCGGGCCATCTACGTGTCGACGCTGACCCGCACCCATCAGACGGCGGCACCGTTGGCCAAGGCGACCGGGATCGAGCCGATCGTCGAACCCGAACTCCGGGAGGTCTTTCTCGGTGAGGCCGAAGGGGGCCTGCTCCGCGAGATGTTCGCCACCGATCATCCGACGGCGCGCAAACTTCGGGAGCATCAGGACTGGGGGGTGATCCCCGGGGCCGAGTCGAACGCCCAACTCACCGAGCGAGTCGTCGGAGCCGTCGAGCGGATCGCCGACCGCCATCCGGGTGAGATGGTGGCGGCGTTCTGTCACGGCGGGGTCATCGCCGCCGTACTCCAGCACGTCGCCGGATCCGGTCCCGGAACCTTCTTCGGAGTTCGCCACACGGCGATCAACCATCTCGTGATCGAGCTGCCGTTCGGCGTGGTTACCGGCGGCGATGCCGGCGAGGGCGGCCTCGCTGCCGTGGCGGCCTCGGACCGCCGGTGGATCATCCGCACGTTCAACGACGGCGCCCATGCCGGCGGGCTCACCGGTGATCACCTACCGGACGCTTGACCTGGGCGTGAGGCCGGCGGTACCACTACTCGGGATGCGCGGGCATGGGGAAGTACCCACCATCCGACGCCGATTCCGGACTAGCCTTGAGACCGGACCGGCCACGTAGGGTATTCTCAGCGACACCCGGCGTGGTTGAAGTCAACCGTCGTGGATACTGCCGCCGTAGATGTTCGGCGTCGGGAATGTATAGCGTCACAGAAAGCCGAGAGGCCGACGAACGTATGGAAACAGAAGGGTCATAGCGACCGGTGTTGTGGCGAGAGCGATACAAGATGGCCTCATCGGCCCTGCTCTTCAGCGCGGCCCTCCTTGCTGTCCTCGACTATGTGGCCCGCGACGCTGCCGACCGTGGGCCCTCGATTCTGTATCTGGCACTGGCCATGGTGTTCGCCGGCTTCTACGCCTTCTTCGCCGACTGGGCCAAGCTGCCCCCGCTCGCCAGGCTCTCGCCGGCGGTGCTCGTACTGGCGGGAATGATGGCCTCGATCTACTGGGCCGACAGTGCCGGCACACCACACGCCGTGATCGGCTTCGCCGCCGCCGCCGTACTGGTGCTGTCCTACGTGGGATTCGTGTTGCCGCCCGGCTCGGTGCTGCTGTTCAGCCCGCTGGTGGTCGGCGTGGTGCTGGCGGCCAACCGGGTCGATACGTTCCGGGTTGGTCTTGCCGTCCCGCTGATCGGCGTGCCGGTTGCCGCCGTCATCGGTGAGGTCATCTCCGCCCTGGTCGACCGGAGCGTGAGGACCGCCCGCTGGTTCTCGTCCCGAAGCGAACGACTTGCCCGCCTCGACGACGTGCTGCGCCGGTTTCGGCGCCCGTCGTCGCTGCAGGAAGCAGCCACCGAGGTGGCCCTGGCGGCGCAGGAGATCTTTCAGGCTCAGCGAGCCACGGTGGTGTTGCGGGACGTGGTCGGTGGCCTCATTCCGGTGACGATCGGCCCGTCGAGCAACGACGAGCCGAACCCCGAAACCGCCCAACTCGTGACCGACGCAATCGGCGGCGACGAGCCGCGACTGGTTCCCAGCGGGCGCGAGTCGATGCTGGTGTTGCCGCTACCGGCTGCCGATGTACCGGCCGGGGCGGTCGTCGTCCATCCCGTTCCCCAGGAGGATCCGGCGTTCACGGTCGATCTGGCCCGGCTGTTCGGCACCCAGGTCGGTATCGCCATCGAGCACCTGTTCGTGATCAACCAACTGCAGCGGGCCTCGACACGAGACGAGCTGACCGGGATCGGCAACCGCAAACACGCCGATGCGTTGATCAACTCGCTGGAGGAAGGCGACGCCCTGATCCTGCTCGACCTCGACGGTTTCAAAGAGGTCAACGACACCCAGGGGCACACCGCCGGTGATCAGGTGCTTCAGGATCTCAGCATCCATCTTCAGAGGTGTCTCCGGGATTCCGACACCTCGGCCCGACTCGGCGGCGACGAGTTCCTGGTGGTCGCCCGGCGGGCCTTCGCCGATCCGGTCAAGGTGGCCCAGCGGATCCTGACGGGGTGGGCCGACGAGGGTCGATCGACGACGCTCAGCGCCGGCGTCGCCCTCCACGAGTCTGCGGTCGACGTCGCGGAAACCTTCGATCGCGCCGATCAGGCGCTCTACGCGGCCAAGGCAGCCGGCAAGAACCGAGCCCAGATGTGGCTCAACCCGAGCCCCCAGCTCTGACCCCACCGACGGATCTGGAAGCATCGGCGCGCGCTCGATCTGCCAAACCGGAGCGGGCCGAACCCAACCCCGGAACTGGAAGCTTGGGCGCGCGCCCGGCGCGCGCTCGATCTGCCAAAGCGGTCGTGAGTGGGAGCGGTGATCAGTTGGTGACGGCGACATCGCCGTCACCGTCGGTGGCCTCGGTCGGCACGACCTCGTCGCCGGCTGGCTGCTCCTTGTTCGCCGCGGGCTGCAGCTCGACGATCTTGGCGTCGACCTCATCCTTGATCCCGGCCAGCGGGAGCACGTTCAACACGCCCTGGCCCTTGCGGACCAGGTCGATCAGCTCTTCACCACTACGGGTCAGAACCGAGGTGGTTCCATGGATGACGAGGTTGGCCGACGCGATGTCCTCCCCCATCTGCTCGCGCATGTACGAGAACACCTCGCGCACCGACTCCAACTTGATGCCGGCGTCGAGCAGTGTCTTGATCGCCTTCAGCTCGAGAAGGTCCTTGTAGGAGTAACGTCGTCGCGATCCGGAGCCGTTGGCATCCGAAACCGAGGGTCTGAGGAGATCGGTGCGAGCCCAGTAGTCGAGTTGCCGGTAGGTGATGCCGACAATCTCGGCTGTCCGCTTTCCTGTGAAGCTCGCTTCTACCGACATGTGATGGTGCTCCCTGAGAGAATCAAAAACGCGCTGAGACCGGCCCCTCCGTCCCGCCGGGACTCGAACACTGTTCGACTCAAACACTGTTCGACGCGACCGCAGTACGCGGACGTAATTACGGGAGAGGTATTTACCTTGCTGATGATGCTAGTAAGCTGCGCGCGTAGAGTCAACGATTCGCGCGTAGAGCGCTCACCGAAAACGGGCCCCGATGACGGCAACCGATGTTTTGTGTGGACAATCCGGGGTGGAACGGCTGATTCGAGCTGCGTTTGGACCGAGTGTGACGGTGTTGTCACAGATCGACGTCGGTGGCGGTCGCGGCGCATTCAGCGATGTGATTCGCCTCGACCTCGCCGGTCACGACTCGATCCCCGCGACCGCGGTGGCCAAACTGCCGGTCGAGAACACCAACCGTGACGCCGCCGCGGCAAGTGGTGCCTACCGCCGGGAGGCCACCGCCTACGACCACCTTCTGCCGCTCTCCCCCGTTGCCCATCCGAGCCTCTACGCCTCCGTGACCGCCGACGCCACCGCCGCCTTCCTCATCGAGGATCTCACCTCGCTGCGCCGCGTGGATCAACTCGACGGACTCGACGCCGCCGACGCCGTGGCCGTCGCCGCAGCGTTGGACCGGCTCCACGGCTTCTGGCGACAGCAAATCGAGATTCCGGGCAACATGGTGCACAAGCTGGCCATCCGACGGTCCGCCGTTGCCGGATTCCGCCTCGATTCCCTCTCTCGCGGTCTGGGCGTCG
>JBFHME010000042.1:0-23379 GCA_041594435.1 Acidimicrobiales bacterium | reverse complement strand
CGCATCTTGTGACGGTGGCTCACCTTTTGTCCGAGTGCCGTACCGGCCTGGGATGAGACAGCTCGCGCGGGAACCCGAGAGGCCCGGTGCTCCGCCCCCACCGAGAGTATCGGTGTGTGGCGGGCACCGGGTCCCTCGCGTCCGGGCCGGAGGTTGCGCCCTCGATCGGAGTTTTGTGGCAAGGTCGCAACTAGCACTCTCAACGCTAGAGTGCTAACGCATCAGTCCATCGCTTCTATGAAGCCTTGTATTCAGCCTGGAGGACGCCACCGACATGGCGAAAGATATTGCCTTTGACGCCGAAGCCCGCCGCAAGCTCGAGGCGGGGATGAACACCCTGGCCCACGCGGTCCGGGTGACGTTGGGGCCCAAGGGTCGCAACGTGGTTCTCGACAAGAAATGGGGCGCGCCCACGATCACCAACGACGGTGTTTCGATCGCCAAGGAGATCGAACTGGAGGACCCGCTCGAGAAGGTCGGGGCCGAACTGGTCAAGGAAGTGGCCAAGAAAACCGACGACGTTGCCGGTGACGGCACCACGACCGCAACGGTTCTCGCTCACGCAATGGTCACCGAAGGTCTGAAGAACGTGGCCGCCGGCGCCAACCCGATGTCGCTGAAGCGGGGAATCGAGCTCGCGACGGAGACGGCGGCCCAGGCCGTCGCCGACATGTCCGTCGAGGTCGACAGCAAGGAGCAGATCGCGCAGGTCGCCGCCATCTCAGCCAACGACCGCCAGATCGGTGAGCTGATCGCCAATGCCATCGACAAGGTCGGCAAGGACGGCGTCGTCACCGTCGAGGAGTCCAACACCTTCGGCATGGACCTGGAGTTCACCGAGGGTATGCGATTCGACAAGGGCTACATCTCACCCTATTTCGTGACCGACACCGACCGGATGGAGGCTTCCCTCGAGGACGTCTACGTGCTGCTCGTCAGCTCGAAGATCTCCGCGGTGCGTGACCTCGTGCCCGTACTGGAAAAGGTCATGCAGACCGGAAAGCCGCTCGTCATCATCGCCGAGGACGTCGAGGGCGAGGCGCTGGCCACCCTGGTCGTCAACCGCATCCGGGGCACGATCAACGTCGCGGCGGTGAAGGCCCCCGGATTCGGTGATCGTCGTAAGGCGATGCTACAGGACATGGCCATCCTCACCGGAGGTCAGGTCATCTCGGAGGAGGTCGGGCTCAAGCTGGAGAACACCGGCCTCGATCTGCTTGGTCAAGTCCGAAAGATCACCATCACCAAGGATGAGACCACTATCGTCGAAGGCGATGGCCACAGGGCGGAGGTCGAGGGCCGGGTGGCCCAGATCCGAGCCGAGATCGAGAACACCGACTCCGACTACGACCGGGAGAAGCTGCAGGAGCGGCTGGCCAAGCTGGCCGGTGGCGTCGCCGTCCTTCGGGTCGGCGCAGCGACCGAGGTCGAGCTGAAGGAAAAGAAGCATCGGATCGAAGACGCCGTCAGCACCACGAAAGCCGCCATCGAGGAAGGCATCGTGTGCGGTGGTGGTGTGACGCTGCTGAGGGCTCAGGCCAGGGTTCAGGCCATGGCCGCCGAGCTGACCGGCGACGAAGCCACCGGTGCCGTCATCGTGGCCCGGGCCCTGCAGGCCCCGCTCAGCCAGATCGCCGTCAACGCCGGCGAAGAAGGGGGCATCGTGGTCAATCGGGTCCGTGAACTCGAGGGCTGGCACGGCTACAACGCCGCCACCGGCGAATACGGCGACCTGCAGGCCGCCGGCGTGGTGGACGCCGCCAAGGTCACCCGATCCGGCGTCCAGAACGCAGCCTCGATCGCGGCCCTGTTCCTCACCACCGAGGCTGTGATCACCGACCACGTCGAGGACGACGACGACTGAACGGTCCCGCCCTCCGGGGCCGTACCGATCACGAGAACCCATGACGAGCCCGCCCCTCCACCCCGACACCGCGCCCTTCGCCTTCATGTTGGGCACGTGGCGGGGGAGGGGCGAAGGCTCGTATCCCACGATCGACGATTTCGCCTACACCGAGGAGATCACCCTCGGTCATGTCGGCAAGCCGTTCCTGGCCTACGGTCAAAAAACGAAGGACGCCGGGACCGGGCTGCCCCTCCACGCCGAGACCGGCTACTGGCGATTCCCGGCCCCTGATCGGGTCGAGCTGGTGATCGTTCACCCGACCGGCCTCCTCGAGTCGCTGTCGGGCACGGTCGAGATGACCGATGATGGTGCCACCATCGAACTCGCCTGCCCCGAGGTCGTCGGCACGGCCACCGCGGTCGACGTGGAACGCACGGTGCGCCGGTTCCGGTTCGAAGGCGACACCGTTTCCTACGACGTGGCCATGGCCGCGGTCGGCCAGCCGCTCACCCATCACCTGGCCGCCACCCTGGAACGGGTATCGGATTGACCGCATCGCGGTGCATCGCACACGTCCGACGACGTCGGCGACGCGGACTTCGCCCCGAAGCTTCGAGGAGCAGGTGAGCCGCGGCGAGTCGTCGACCTAGACTTGGGAGTGTGGTCCGATCTCGCTCCCAGCCGGTGTTCACCCGGGCGTTCGACGGGGACCTTGGGGGCCGCCATCCCGACGAACTGATCGTGGAGGAACCGCTGACCGTCGATCTCGATGGTCACGTCGTGTCGTCGACCATGCGCACGCCGGGTCACGACTTCGAGCTGGCCGCCGGATTCCTGCTCTCCGAGGGGCTGCTCGCGCCCGGCGACATTATCGGTATCCGCTATTGCGGGACGGGTTCGCCGATCGATTCGGAGTTCAACGCCGTCACGGTCGAAACCGGTGGTCGCGTTCCCGAACCGACCGCCCGCCTCGGGTCGATCTCGTCCTCGTGCGGGATCTGCGGCAGCGAGGCGATCGAGACACTCACCGAACGGCTGCGGGTGCTTCCACCGTATGATCCGTGGGATCTGGCCACACTCGCCGCGGCTCCGGAACGGCTGCGGTCCTCTCAACCGCTCTTCGAGACCACCGGTTCGGTGCACGCCGCGGCGGCCATCGGCCGCGACGGCGATCCGCTGGTGATTCGAGAGGACATCGGCCGCCACAACGCCGTCGACAAAGTCGTGGGCCGGCTCCTCCTCGATCGGCAACTGCCGGCTCATGACCTGGCGCTCGTGGTCAGCGGGCGGGCCTCGTTCGAGATGGTGCAGAAAGCGTGGGCCGGCGGGTTCACCGCTCTGGTGGCCGTTTCGGGTCCATCGGCCCTGGCGGTCGCCACGGCCCGGCGTGCCGGGCTCACGGTGATGGGCTTCGCCCGGGGTGGGCGCGCGACGCTCTACAGCCCGGCCGAACTCGTCTAGACACCCCCGGCCAAGCGGCTCCCGACCCTGCGTGACGCGACCGCCCGGACCGCCGGCCGGCCGAGGCCCGTAGACTGGTGGGGTGACTGGATCCTCCAAACTCTCCGTTGGCCTCGGTGTGCTGCATCTCTTCCTGAAGCCGACACCCCTCGTTGACCGTGATGCCGCCCTCGATGCCGTGACGAAGGCCGCCGAGCAAGGTTCCCAGGTGGTCACCGCCGCCATTCTCGGTCACAAGGCCGATCTTGCGGTCATGGCGCTCAACGAGGATTTGTGGGCGCTGCGCCACCTCCAGACCGACTTGACCGAGGCGGGTCTCGAGGTGGTCGACAGCTACCTGTCGGTCACCGAGATCAGCGAATACGCCGCCGGGTTGCCCGACCAGATGAAACAGGATCGGCTCTACCCTCAGTTGCCGCCGGAGGGCAAGCCCGCCTGGTGTTTCTATCCGATGAGCAAACGCCGGAACCCCGGGCAGAACTGGTTCACCACCGACTTCGATCGCCGCAAGGAGCTGATGCACGAGCACGGGGCCAGCGGCCGGAAATTCGCCGGGCGCCTCGTGCAGCTCATCACCGCCTCCACCGGCATCGACGATTACGAGTGGGGGGTCACCCTGTTCGCTCAGTACCCCGACGATCTCAAGGAGGTGGTCTACACGATGCGTTACGACGAGGCCTCGGCTGTGTACGCCGAATTCGGCCCGTTCTACACGGGACTCGTCGCTCCGCTGGATCACGTCCTCGGCACGATCGGTGTCGAATAGGGCCTGAAACAGGGCTTATGCGGGCACCGGCTCAACAAATCACCGCGATCGCCCCTACTCTGGACCTATGAGCGGCTTTGCCCAACAAGATGGGCCCGCCGACCGCAGTGACGTGGAGTCGCGGCCCACAGACAGCGCCCATTCCAACCACCAAACGCGCCCGGACAGGCCGGCACCCGATTCTGGAGCGCCGCCGTCCACCCCGGCAGAACCGCCTTCGCAACCACCTCCAGCCGGGGCACCGCCCTCGACCGGACCGACACCACCCCCGGCGCCCCCGAGGCCGCCGTCGACCGGACCGACACCTCCACCGGCGCCTCCGAGGCCGCCGTCGACCGGGCCGACACCACCCCCGGCGCCTCCGAGGCGCGCCGATGCGTCCGTACCGGCGCCGCCGCCACCCCCATCGAAGGTCCCGACGCCGGAGCCCACTGCGCCGGGTCGGGTCGTCGAGGGAGTCGTCACGGCCGTTTCCGGCGATTCGGTCGACCTGCTGCTCGACGACGGGCGCCCGGCCGTCATCAGCCGACGCAATTTCGGTCTCCACAACGAGGAGCCCTCGTCGGTTCTGTCGGTCGGTGACCGGGCGTTCGGCGCCGAACTGGCCCGCGAGGACCCGAAGAACCGGGTGGTTCTCTCCCGGGTCTGGGCGCTCAAACGGCAGGCTTGGGACAAGCTGATCCGGCAGTCCAAGGACAGTGAGGTCATCCGTTGCCGGGTGATCTCGACCTCGAAGAAGGGCGTGGTGGTCGACGCCGGCGTCCGTGGTTTCGTGCCCGCGTCCCACCTCGAACTCGAACCGGTCCGGGACTTCACGCCCTACGTCGGCGAGACACTCGAACTGAAGATCCTCGAGATCGATCCCCGGCGGGAGAAACTGGTGTTGAGCCGCCGAGCCCTCCTGCAGAAGGTTCAGCGCAAGGAGCGGCAGGAGTTGATGTCGTCGCTCACCGTCGGGGAGGTTCGCAAGGGCCGGGTACAGTCGTTGGCCGACTACGGCGCCTTCGTCGACATCGGTGGCGTGTCCGGCCTCGTGCACCTGTCCGAGCTGAGCTGGTACCGGGTGTCGAAGCCATCCGATGTGGTCAACATCGGAGACGAGGTCGAGGTCAAGGTGCTCGACGTCAAGGTCAAGAAGCGGCGGATCAGCCTGTCGATTCGCCAGACGACACCCGATCCGCTGGAAGCGGTCGAAGTCGGATCGATCGTCGTCGGTGAGGTGTCGCGCCTCGTCGATTTCGGTGCCTTCGTCTTGATCGGTGGTTTCGAGGGCCTCGTCCACCTGTCGGAGTTGGCGGAGTACCGGGTGTCGACCCCCGAGTCGATCGTGGCTCCCGGCGACGAGGTTCGAGTGAAAGTGCTGTCGGTCGATCCCGGCCGGCGCCGTATCGAGCTGTCGATCCGGCGTGCCGCCGAGTACCAGGGCTGATCGGACCACGTGGTCGAAGGCGACGTCGATCTGTTTCACCGCTACGGGTCCGACCTGGCCTCCGCCGTCGATGAGGCGCTACCGGGCTGGGTTCGGGCATCCGTCGAGCGGTTCCTGTCTCCGGGCTCGCTCAGCGACGACATCGCAGCCGACCTCGAAGCCGAGATCGACGCGGCCGGTCGAGAGGCCGTCGCCGAGGTGGGCGGGCGCCTCCGTGACCTCCTGGCCCGTGACCTCGACGACCAGTGGACGAATCCGCTCAGCGTTCTGCGAGCCGCGGTGATCTACCCGACCCGGATTCTGGCCGCCCGGGGTGTGGAGCCCGTCGACAGGGACCGTCACGCCAAACGAATCCACCCCGACGACGTCTACGACCTGACGCCCGGCAGTTTCGGTGACTTCGGTCCTGCCGTCCACGAGCACGGCATCACCTGGGGGGCGGCCAAGGCCCACCTGCATCTACGGAATCGACGCCGGACGTGAGTGCCAAACCAACGGTCGTGGCCCATGTCCCGAACCTGTTCGACCGGGCTCGGTTCGGCCGCCACGTCGTGTTCGTCGACACCGGTGGTGAGGCGGCCGCCCACGAACCGACGACGATCATGGTCGATCTCGACCGCTGCGCCGACCCGGCCGAGTTTCGTGTCGACGGGCCGGTCGTGATCGGATTCGGTTCTCATGTCGACTCCGCGGGTCACCAACGAGCCCGGGACCTGGGATACGATCTGGTGCTTCCCCGATCCCAGTTTTTTCGCCGTCTGCCCCATCTTCTGACCACGTCCGAACCCGATGAAAGCGACTCGTGAGCCGTAAGAGACCCCTGCTCGACGCCGACCACTTGCGCGGTCTGGCCTACGCCGAGGCCCACAGCAGCGCCACCGATGCCTGGTTCCGTTCGGTGGCCCAGGAACGGCTGGCCAACATGACCGACATGGCGCTGTTGGCCGTCGGCGGCTATGGCCGGGGTCAACTCTGCCCCGCTTCCGACATCGACGTCGTGCTCGTCCACAGCGACAAGGTCGACGGCGGCGACCTGGCCGAGGCGCTCTGGTATCCGGCCTGGGATCGCGGCCTGGCCCTCGGTTACGTGGTGGTCACCCTCGACCAGGCCAAAGAACTGCTGGCCGAGGAGTTCGAGTGGGCGACCGCGCTGCTCGACACCCGCCTGATCGTCGGGAACCCCTGGTACAAATCCGAAATCGACCGGCTGACCTCGGAGACGTGGACCTCGCGACGCGACGATCTGCTCCACCAGCTCCGTCGGTCCGTGGAACAGCGTCACGAGGACCGCGGTGACGCCGCATCGCAGATCGAGCCCAATCTGAAGGAGGGGAGAGGCGGGCTCCGGGACGTGCACGCCATGATCTGGGCATCCGGAGCCAAACCCGGTTTCGCCGAGGAGTTCGTGGCCGACCTCCAGGCCGACGTCGAGGTGCTGCTGGAAGCCCGGGTCGAGCTGCACCGGCTGCAGGGCCGCTCGGGTGACACGCTCACCCTCGAGATCCAGGAGGCGGTGGCCCGGGCCCTGGGAGACTCCTCGAGCGGTGAACTGATGCTGCGGCTGGCCCGCTCGGCCCGGCGCATCGCCTGGTGCAGCGACGAGGCGTGGCGTCGCTGGCTGTACCAGAATCCGATCGGCGACACCCCGGCCCGTGAGGTGTTGAAAGTCGACGTACCCGTCGATGACGACCCGCTCCTTCCATTGCGCCTGGCCGCTCAGGCGGCGCGGGAGGACAAGGTCCTCGACCGGGGTGACCTGGCCCGGTTCGGCCAGCAGTGGGAAGGTATTACCGAGCCGTGGCCGGCCGAAGCCCGGACCTTGTTCGCCGAGATGTTCCTCGCCGGCCGTCCCGCGGTACGCATGATCGAGGATCTCGATCACTTCGGGCTGATGGAACGGCTGATGCCCGAATGGGCGGCTGTGCATTGTCGCCCGCAGCGCAACGTGCTCCACACCTACACCGTCGACCGACACCTGTGCGAGGCGGCCGTCAACGCGTCGGGTCTGATCGACAGGGTCACCCGACCGGATCTTCTAGTCGTCGGAGCGTTGCTGCACGACATCGGCAAGGGCTATCCCGGTGATCACACCGAGGTCGGGATCAACGTCATCGCCGAGATCGGTCACCGCATGGGCTACCCGGACAACGACGTCGGCGTGCTGGTCGACCTGTGCCGCCATCATCTCCTGCTCCCCGACGTCGCCACCCGTCGCGATCTCTCCGACCCCGGCACGATCCGGGCGGTGGCCGCCGCCGTCGACTCGGTCGAGTTCCTGCATCTGCTCGCCGCCCTGACCGAGGCCGACTCGATCGCCACCGGACCTTCGGCATGGGGGACCTGGAAGTCCGGCCTGCTGCGAGATCTGGTCGAACGGACCGCCCACGTGCTGGAAGGCGGCGAGTTGAACGAGGTGGTCTCCCCCGACTTCCCGTCCGAGGAGCTTCTCGCGTTGATGGCCCAAGGCGAACGCCATCTCTCGGGCAAGGGCTCCACGCTCACCGTGGTCTGCGCCGACCGCCTTGGTCTGTTCGCCAGGGTCGCGGGCGCGTTGGCGGTCTGCGGCCTCGAGGTGCTCGACGCCGCGCAGCACACCGAGACCGGCGAGAACTTCCAACACGGCAAGAACATGGCGGCGATGGAGTTCACCTTGCAGCCCCCGCAGGCCGGCGTGGTCGACTGGGGCGAGGTCATCGCCATGACTGAGCGGGCGCTCGACGGATCGGCCGCGCTGCGAGCGCGGATCCTCCGTCGAGCCCGGGACTACTCCCGCTACCGTCGCCGGCTGTCGGCCGCCCCACCTCGCCGGGCCGTCGTCATCGACAACGACGTGTCCGATTGGGCGACCGTCGTCGAGGTGCACGCCCCCGACGAAATCGGTCTGCTCTACCACATGACTCAGGCCATGCAGGAGTTGCAGCTCGATATCCGACGCGCCAAGATCCAGACGTTCGGACCCCAGGCGGTCGACAGCTTCTATCTGAGTGGGCTGGACGGGGCCAAGATCACCGATCCTCTCGTGCTGGCGGAGATCAAGCTGGCGTTGGGTGAAGTGGTGGGCCAGACTTAGGGGCCATGGCCGACTCGAAGCCCGAACGGGTTCCCAGCGCGGACCTGAACCGTTGGTCCGAAGCGCTGACCGCCATCGCGCAAACCGGTCTGGCCTTCACCGAGAGCCGTTTCGAGGAAGAGCGGTATCAGGAGATCCTGGCCATTTCGGCCGATATTCGCTCGGTGGTCGACTCGCGTGCCGGCGACCGGCCCATCGCCAGCCACTATGTCGAGGGTTGGGTGCGGGCCGTCAATCCCCGAGTCAGCGGATACGTCACCCCGAAGATCGCGGTGGGCGCTGCGGTGACCGACGGTGACGGTCGTCTGCTCCTGATCCAGCGGGCCGACTCCGGTTTCTGGCTGTATCCGACCGGGTGGGCCGACGTCGGCTACTCGGCGGCGGAGGTGGCGGTCAAGGAGGTTCAGGAGGAGACCGGTATCCGCTGTGAGGTGGAACGGCCGATCGCCATCTTCGACGGTCTCCGGGCGGGGTTCAGCCGGGTGCCGCTCTACAGCATCGTCTTTCTCTGCCGGGCCACCGGTGGTGAGCTGTCACCGCATCCCCTCGAGTGCCTTGATGTTGGATGGTTCGGACGTGACGAGCTGCCCGACCCGGTCGTCAACTTCGACCTGTGGGGCGATCACACCTACGACAGCATCGAGGGCAAGGTCGATGCTGTCTTCTACGACCCACCCCGCGACGGCGTCTGGCTCGGTTGAGGACGCGTTCGGTTGAGAGCACGTTCGGTTGAGAGCACGTATGGGCAGGCTCGATCGACGAGCGCTACTCGTTGCTGTCGCGCAGGAACTGCTCGAGCTGCTTGATCAGCTCCTCACCCGATTCCGGGTTCATCGACGAGTCGTACTGCTCCTCGAGCTGGGCGATGTAGGCCCTGGTCTCCTCGTCGTCATCGACCAGGTCGTTGATCTGACGTTCGTAGGCGGAGGCTGCGATCTCGAGGGCCGTTGTCGGCACCGCCATCGTCAACAGCTGGGCCAGGCGGTTGACCAGGGCCAAGGTGGCCTTGGGCGACGTGGCGTGCGGTACGTACGACGGAACGGTGGCCCACAACGAGATCGAGCCGTAGCCCTGTGAGCGCAGCGCCTGATGGATGACACCGACGATGCCGGTCGGGCCTTCGTAGCTCGACGGTTCGAGGTCGAGATCGGCGATCAGTTTCGGGTCGTGACCGGAGGCGTAGACCGGAGTGGGGCGGGAGTGGGTCACATCGGCGATCAGGGCGCCCAGGCTGACGATGAGATCAACGTCGAACTCCTCGACCACCGAGATGATCTGCTCGGTGTAGGTCCGCCACTTCAGCTGTGGCTCGTGGCCGACCATCACGATGAGGTCGTGGGCGATGTCGGCGCGGCTGATGGACGCAAACGAGTTCTCCGGCCAGTCGATGACCCGCGACCCGTCCTCGAGACGAAGCATGGGGCGGTTGGACGTGAAATCGTAGAACGGCTCAGGATCGATGGTGGCGAAGACCTCGCCGCCGAATCGATCCCGAATGTGGCGGGCCGCGGTTGACGCGGCGTCGCCGGCGTCGTTCCATCCTTCGAACGCCAGAATCAGGATCGGACTGTCGAGGCTCGGACGGTCGGCGGTCCATTGGATGAACTCCATTGATTCCACACTACACCCCACCGGCTCCGAACTTTGGGCCGCGCCATCCGATCGCAGCCAATCGGGACGGGAATCGGGCCATACTGTTGACCGTGACCAGTGACCTGCAAATCAGCGTTGTATCCGAAGTGACCGACGACGTCGTGGCCGCCTTCCAACAACTCATCCCCCAACTGTCGTCGTCGAACCCACCTCCGTCAAAACAGCAGCTCGATCACATCGTCGGATCCGATGCCTGCCACCTGCTCCTGGCTCGCGAGGGCGACCGGATCCTGGGTAGCCTCACCCTGGTCATCTTCCCGATCCCCACAGGGATTCGGGCCTGGATCGAGGATGTGGTGGTCGACGGCGACGCCCGTGGCAAAGGTGTCGGCGCGGCCCTCAATCAGATTGCTCTCGACCTTGCCCGCAATGCCGGCGCGACGACTGTCGATCTGACGTCGCGGCCGTCCCGCGAGGCGGCCAATCGCCTGTACCGGCGCCTCGGGTTCTCCGAGCGGGAGACCAACGTCTACCGCTACAAGCTGTGACGGCGATGCGTCGACGGTCCGCCACCACCGGGAAAAAGGTGTGGCCTCTGACGCTGGCGGGTTATGAGCGTCAGAGGCCACGGGCTGCACCCCGATCGGGAGAACGGGGTGCGGGGTGTGTTGGTTGGAAGGCCAAGTATAGACCGTGTGTCCCACTTGGTAATGACCGAAAGGCCCTCTGACCTAGGACATCTTGCTCTCCTCGGCGGGGGCGATTCTGCCTACGGATCGGCCGGGAATTCCTCTCCGCTGCCGTAGACCCGGGTCTCGCGTTCCCAGTCCCTGGTCTGGACGCGGGACAGGGTGCCATCGGCCTCGAACACGTACAGCTCGCCCTCCGGCCCCTGACCGAACGAAACGATCTGGCCGAGGCCACCGTCGATGGTGACCGGAGCCTGGGTCGTGCGGCCGTCTTCGAAGCGTTTCAGACCGAACACCTCGCCGGTGCAGAAATCGCCGAAGAGGTACACGCCTTCGAGTTCGGGAATCCGGTCGCCTCGGTACACGTAGCCGCCGGTGACCGAGCAGCGGCCGTCATCGTGGCCGTACCAGGCGATCGGGTCGATCAGATCGGAGGGAGGGGCCTGGTCGGAGAATGCCTGTGGCCCCTCCTTGATGTTCCATCCGAGGTTCGCCCCCCGTCCGGCCGGCTCATCGGCGGAGGCCGGAAGGAAGTCGATTTCCTCGACCTCATCCTGTCCGACGTCGCCGATCCACAGGTCGCCGGTCTCGGCGTCGAACGAGAAACGCCATGGGTTACGCACACCGTAGAGCCAGATCTCGTCTCGACCTTCGGTCTGCCCGACGAACGGATTGTCGGCCGGCACACCGTAGGGGGCATCGGCGGTTCCGCCGGCCGGATCGATGCGGAGAATCGAGCCCAGTAGCGTCGACGTGTTCTGGCCGCTTCCCAGCGGATCGCCGCCGCTGCCGCCGTCGCCGAGTGCGACGTACAGGAAACCGTCGGGGCCGATGGTGATCTGCCCGCCGTTGTGATTGGAATACGGCTGTTCCACCCGAAGGAGAACGCGCTCGGTCTCTTCGAGGGCGGAGAGGCCGTCCATCCGATAGTCGGCGATCACGCTGGTGCCGTCCGTGTCGGTGTAGCTGACGTAGAGGTTCTGCCCGTCCGGCGAGAAGTCGAGGCCGAGGAGCCCGCCCTCGCCGTCGGTGCCAACCTTGTCGGTGATATCGAGCACAACGGTACTCGTGAGCTGTACCGCCTCCCGGTCGTCGTCGGGCGAAACCTGCCGCTGGATCGTTCGGACTCGACCGCCACGTTCGACGAGCCAGATGTGGTCGTCGCCGCTTCGCACCGTCATCGCCAGGCCCCGGTCGGTCTCGGCGATGGGCTGAAGGACGAACTCGGTACCGGCCCACCCGGGGTCGGGAAGCTCCCCGGGCTCGCTGGTGGAGGTCGGGTCGGTGCCGTTGTCGTCGGCGGTGGTGCCGGCAGCGTCGTCCATCGTGGTCGTCGCTTCCTCCGCCATGGTCTGCTGAGTGCTGACGACGGTCCCGCTTCCACCTGACGGCTCGTCGGCGAGACAGCCGGCGAGTACTCCCAGGCAGGCGACGAGTGCGGCAAGAAGCGGAACGTTCACCGATCGACGATTGATGACGAAGGGATACCCTTGAGATTCGTGGTTCAATTCAGCTCCAATACGGCTCTTTCCAGCATCAATGGCAACGTCGGCCGCGCCGGTCGTTATCTGTTGGTGTCGGGGGTCAACGTGGTGAACCATCAGCTGATCCTCCAACTGGCTCTCTATCTCTGGAGCTGGAGCGGAGGGTGGGCCAATGCGTTCGCCGCCAGTACTGCTGCGATCCCTGCCTACTTTATGTCCCGCTACTGGGTTTGGGAGGTGCGGGGCCGATCAAGCATGCGTGGCGAGGTCCTTCCGTTCTGGGCGATCGCACTGGTTGGCCTGGTGGTGTCGAGCCTCACCGCCGAGGCCGCGGACCGACTCTTCGATCATCCGCTGATGATCTCCGTCGGCAGCATCATCGGCTACTTCGTCGTCTGGGTGGCGAAGTTCCTGTTGCTCGACCGGCTTTTCGGCCGCAGCCGCGCCGGCCGCGACCAGCAAGACGTCATCGTCGGCGAGGGGGTGTGACGTTGTCGCCGGCCGCGTCGGCGAACTCCCCGACCACCGGCGTTCTGACCGCGACCGAGCAATCCGTGGCCGAGGCGGCCCGTGGTTTCATGCCCCCCGACGAGGGTCTGGCCCTCGCCGCGGCCGCCGGCCTGGCCGACTTCGGCCTGGGGCCCATGCTCGAGATCGGCGGTTACTGCGGCAAGTCGGCCTGCTATCTGGGTCCGATCGCGGCCCGGGGCGACACGGTGTTGTTCAGCGTGGATCATCACCGGGGGTCGGAGGAGAACCAGCCGGGCTGGGAGTGGCACGAGCCTGATCTCGTTGATCCCGACGTCGGGGTGATGGATACGCTCCCGGTGTTTCGCCGCACGATCCACGATGCCGGGTTGGAGTCCGTGGTGATCCCGATCGTCGGCGACTCGGTGACGGTGGCCCGCCACTGGACCACACCGCTCAGCCTGCTGTTCATCGACGGCGGCCATGGTGTCGAGCCGGCGAAGAACGACTACGAGTGGTGGACACCCCGTGTGGCGCCGGGTGGTCTCCTCGTCATCCACGACGTGTTCCCCGATCCCGACGATGGCGGCCGGCCACCGTATGAACAGATCTATCTGCCGGCGCTGGCCTCGGGACGGTTCCGGCAATGCTCGGTCACCGGTTCGCTCCGGGTGCTCCAGCGCTCCTGACCACCGCCCCGTCGACCGCCCTCAGCAGTGGTCGGTGAACAGCGTCGCCGCCGGCGAGGTTCCGTCGAGCGCGTCGGCGGCAAGGATGACGGCGGCCGCCGTGTAGGCCGACCGCTCGTTGGCCGGGAAATGGATGAACTCGGGGAAGACGATGCCGGTGTAGTAGCCGCCGTCGTCGTCCCGCAGGGCCTGCGCCCACTCGAAGAGGCTGAGCGCCTGACCTCGTTCGCCGGCCGCCACCAGCGCGATCACGCACTCACAGGTCTCGGCGGCCGTGACCCACGGCCGATCCGAGACGCAACGAACCCCCTTGCCCTCCATCACGAACGCGTCCCATCCGTCGCTCATTCGTTTCGCCGCGTCATCGCCGACGACCGCGCCCGAAAGCACGGGGTAGTACCAGTCCATGGCCCACCGCTCCTTCGGTTCGAACGCCTCGGGTTGGTGGGTGATCACGGTGACGAGGCGGTCCCGAGCGTCGGTCCAGTGATCGTGATCGAAGCCCAACTCGGCGGCCACCCGCTCGGCGCAACGGAGGCTGTGACTGATCGACGATGACCCGGTCAGCAGGGCGTAGCTCCACGGATCACCGTCAGCCCGCTGGGCCCAGATGATCTCGCCCCGTGGCCGTTGCAGGCCGAGCACGAAGTCGACGGCGCGCCGCATCGTCGGCCAGCAGTGCTCCAGGAAAGCCCGATCGCCGGTGACGAGGTAGTGGTGCCAGACCCCGGTGGCGAAGTAGGCGATGCAGTTGGTGTCGAATTTGGAGTCTTCGATGCCGTCGGCCAGGTAGTAGTTGTGCCACGCACCGTTGTCGAGCTGGATGTCGATCAGCCATTGGTAGGCCTTCTCGGCCTCGGCCCGCAGACCGACGGTCGCCAGCGCCATCGCCGTCTCCACATGGTTCCACGGGTCGGCATGGCCGCCCGGATACCACTGGATCATGCCGGAGGGCATCTGGAGCGACGCGATCCACTCGCCGGAACGGCGGAGCTCGTCAGCGGTCACAACACGCTCGACCGCGGGAATCATCGTTGTCGCCCCGTCACCGGTTGCAACGCCGGACGGTCGGCGTAGATGACCAGGCTCTTGCCCAGCACCGGGTTGAGTATCCGATCGGCGGTGCGGGTCAACGTCGGGGCCTTCACGATGTCCCAGGTCAGCAGCTTGAGGTAGCTCTTCACGAGCGGGTTGTCATCGTTGTCGATCCCCACCGCGCACTTGAGCCACCAGTAGGGACTGTGCAACGCGTGCGCCCGATGACTCTCGCCGGGTTCGAATCCGACCGAGGCCAGCTTCGCCCGCAGCTCGGGTTGATGGTAGATGCGCACGTGGCCGCCGACCGCCTTGGGGGCGTGGTAGGCGTCGTTGATCCACCAGCAGATCTGCTCGGGAAGGGCCGACGGGACGGTGGCTGCCAGGCGTCCACCCGGTTTGAGCAACCGGAACAGCTCGGCCATGACCTCGAGGTCGTCGGGCACGTGCTCCAGTACCTCCGATGCGATGATGCGATCGAACGATCCATCGGCGAAGGGCATGGCGAGCCCGTCGGCCTGAAGGCACGACGTGGCCACCCCGTCGGGAAGCTCTCCGTCGACGATCATGGCCGCAAAGGTGTTGAGCGTGCTGCGCATCTCGTCGAGGGCGAGATCGGTGGCGACCACCTGACCGCCGCGCCGCGCCGTCTCGAAGGCGTGGCGGCCGAAGCCGGCCCCGAGATCGAGCACGGTCATGCCCGGCTTGAGTTCGAGTCGGTCGTAGTCGACGGTCAACATCGCCCGGCCGCCTCTCAGCCGATCAACTTGCCGGCTCGACCCCGACCCATCGCCACGACCTCGCGGTACTGCTCGACGGTGCGCAGAGCGGTTTGGCGCCAGGTGTACAGCTCGCTGACCCGTTCCCGTCCGGCGGCACCGATTCGGGCCCGCAGATCGGGATCGTCGAACGCCCGCCGCAGCGCGATCAGGAGCGAGTCGATGTTGCCAGGCTCGCACCGCAGCACGGTTTCGCCGTCGAGGCCGGTCACCTCGGGTAGTGCGCCGCCGGTGGTGGCGACCAGCGGGGTGGCGGTGGCCATGGCCTCGACGGCCGGGAGCGAGAAGCCCTCGTAGAGCGACGGCACCACCGCCACCTCGGATTCGGCGTAGAGTTCGACGATCCGCTCGTCGGGCACCCCGGTCACGAACCGGATCGAGTCGGCCAGATCGAGTTGCTCGATCAGCTTGGCGGACGGTCCGCCCTCCTTGGCCCGGCCGATCACCGTGAGACTCACCTCGCGTTCGGTCCTCAGCTTGGCCATGGCCTCGAGGAGGAACTTGAGCCCCTTCAGTTCCACATCGGCGCTGGCCGTGGTGATCATCCGACCGGGGATCGGTTCGATGCCGGGCATCGGACGGAACAGATCGGGATCGACGCCGACGTGCACCAGACGCATCCGATCACGGTCGACTCCCATGTCGCGGCCGATGTCGTCGATCGAGTTCTCCGACACGACGACGATGCGGGGCATCCGCTTGGCCACCCGACCCTGCATCTTCACGAACGAGTACCACCGGCTGATGCTCAGACGTTTGCGCCAGTTCGGCGCCGCCTCGACCTCCAGGCGGCGATCGACCGTGATCGGGTGATGCAGCGTCACGAGCGTCGGGAGGAGCGCCTCGATACCGAGGATGCCGTAGCCGAGGCACTGGTTGTCGTGTACCAGGTCGAACTCGTGAGCCCGATCCTTCAGCTCGCGGTAGGCCCGGTAGCTGAAGGCCAGCGGCTCGGGGAACGTTCCGGTCGAGAACTGCGCCACCTCGAGGAGGTCGGGGAGGCTGCGAAGCTCCCAATAGGCCGGGAACCGGCCCGGATACTGGTCGTTGAAGATGTCGAGGCTGGGCAGCTTGGTCAGCGTGATGCGTTCGTCGAGCACCGGATAGGGCTGACCCGACAGCACCTCGACCGAATGGCCGAGGTCGACCAGCGCCTTGGTGAGGTGACGGGTGTAGATACCCTGGCCGCCGACCGTCGGCTTGGACCGGTACGACAGGTATGCCAACCGGAGCGGCTCGTCCGCGCTGATGGGGTCACGCTGGACACCCGACTTGTGGTTGGACATGACCTGCCTCGCCTCCCGGCTTCCCTCACGGCGTACTTCTGACGCTGTAAGGCTGATTTCTCTCTCTAAGGTTACGGGGTAATCGGTGGGGAGTGCGTTTCGAGCCCCGTGCTCGGATGCCCTCCACCATAGGACAGGCCGCCAATTGGAGGACCCGGAATCGGATGAAAGCCCTGGTACAGCGGGTGGAGCGGGCTCAGGTCAGCGTCGAGGGAGACGTCGTCGGCAGCGTCGGCTCCGGCCTCTGCGTTTTCGTCGGTGTGACCCACGACGACACCTCGGCACGGGCCGAGAAGATGGCCAACAAGCTGATGAAGCTGCGGATCTTCGACGATGACGAGGGCAGGATGAACCGCTCGGTGGCCGACGTGGGCGGGCAGATCCTGGTGGTCAGCCAGTTCACCCTCTACGGGGATGCGGCCAAGGGCAACCGACCCTCCTACATCGAGGCGGCCCGACCGGAGCAGGCCGAACCGCTGGTCGACGAGGTCGTTGGTCACCTCCGGGCGCTCGGCATGACGGTCGCCACCGGGAGTTTCCGCACGACGATGAAGGTCGAGCTGGTCAACGACGGCCCGGTCACCATTGCGCTGGAACTCTGAGAATGACGGTCGGCGCCGGCGGCATCCGGGTTCCGGGTCCCCATGGCCCGGAAAAGGCGGCGGGGAAGCCCGGACACCGAAGCCCGGCATCGGCCTCGACGGTCTCGAATCGTGGCGTGAACCGGCGGTCACCGATCTTGCCCTCGTGGGCTTCGGACGGTCGATTTGGCACTAGGGTTCTAGGAATGTTGGCACCGGGGATTCCCTGATCCTTCCTCGGTGGGTTTGGAATCCGTTGGCCCGCTGACCTCACTCGGAGCCGACGAAGGAGCGGAGCACATGCCGGAAGCCGGTTGGTATCAAGATCCCCACAATCCGAATCAGCAGCGGTACTGGGACGGTCAGACGTGGACCGAGCACACCCACGAGGCGCCGTTTCACATTCCGAGCGCACCCCAGCCCGAATACGGTCCCGACCAGGTGAACGACATCGGCGACTGGCTCGCCCGATCGTTCAGGGTGCTGTTCGCGAATGCCATGCCGGTGTTCATCCTCCTGCTCATCGGATTGATTCCCGGGATGCTCAGTTTCTATCTGATCGCCCAGGCGATCGACGGTGTTTCGCTGTCGCTCGACGACGGCACGTTCAGCGGTGTGAGTGCCGCAGCCATCCTGTTCGGCATCGCCGGAATGCTGGTGGCGGCCATCGCGTCGGTGGCGATCGGGCTGGCGCAGAGCCATCTGCTTCACCGCGGTCACCTCGGTCTGGCGACATCGGTCGGTCACTCGCTCGGCGCCGGTCTGAAGGGCACACCCCGCTACATCGGGTGGTCGATTGTGATCGGCCTGGCCGTCATCGCTGCGTTCATCGGCGGCATCCTGGTCGTGGTCCTCGGTGGTCTCGTCCACCCGGCGCTGGCCGTACTGTTCGGGGTCGTCTTGGTCTTCGGGGTCATCATCGGGCTCGTCTGGTTGTGGGTGAAAGCCAGCTTCCTGAACGTGAGCAGCGTTGTCGGTCCTCCCGGCGAATCGGCCCTGCGCGAGTCGTTCGATCGCTCCGTCGGCCGATTCTGGCCGGTGTTCGGTCGGCTGCTGATTCTCGGTCTCATCGGGCTCGCCGTCGGCACGGTCATCTCGTCGATCGCCGCTCCCGGCTACCTGAACGGGTTCGAGGTCGGCGCGGATGGGACTCCGGCTCTCGGCGGGGTGCCGGTCGAGGACCTCGATGAGATCGTGTTCACCGACCTCATTCCCTACGATGTCGATTTCCTTCTGGCCACGGTCATCTCCAGCCTGCTCAACGGCATGGTCGCTCTCTTCAGTCGCTCGGGGGTCACGGCGTTGTACGCCGATCTCGACGGGCCGCACGATCACGAGTCGGTCGAGGTGCCGACTCCGACCATGTCCTAGGCCCGGCGACCACAGGCAGCGATGACCACACCCCCGGCCACCGCGACCGTGTCGACGTCCACGCCGACCTCGGCGGCGGAAGCGGTCCTGGTCACGTCGGTGATGCGGGCGCTGGCCATCTTTCGATGGGTGACGCTTGGCGGGGCCGTCATCGGCGTGATCTTGAGTCGTTCGGCGTTGGTCCAGCCGCTGATCGCCGTCGTCCTCCTCGGGGCGGCGACCGTTCTCACCGCCCACCTGTATCTGGTTGGCCGCCGTCGTCCCGCCGACCTGCTCGACTGGCGGTGGCCGGTCATCGAGATCGCGCTCGGTTTGATCCTGCTCGTCGGGGACGGTTTCGTGTTCTCCGACAACCGGGCCCAGTCCCTGCCGTGGGCCTGGCCCGCCGCCGGGATCGTTGCGGTCGGGATCGTCGCAGCCGGACGAAGGCCGGGCGGTTTCGCCGGCGGTCTGGCCGACCACGCCGGACTGGTCGCGGCGATCATCGTCGGCACGGTGAGCGTGGTGAGCGAGATCACGCTGCTCGGCCGATTCTCCGGCCCGGATCAGATCGGCGTGTTGTTCTCGAAGATCGGACTCTGGCTGCTGGTCGGACTGCTGGTCGGCCCGCTCATGCGACGGTTGTTGCGGGCCGAGCGGCTCATCTCGGTGGCCAAGGCCCGCGAGGAATTGGCCCGAGAGCTGCACGACGGCGTGCTCCAAACGCTGGCCGTCGTGCAACGCCGGTCCGACGATCCCGACCTGGCCGCACTCGCCCGAGATCAGGAGAACTCACTGCGAACGTACCTGTCGGACGCCCGCTTGATCGAGGCCGCCGCTGCGCCGGTCGGGTCGGTCGGTGGGGTGGCGGTCGAAGCTGCCGCGGTGGGACCGACGTCGATCGACACGACGGGTGGCCTCGACACGGTGCTGAGGCGGGTGGCGGCCGAGGCCGAGCGCCGGCATCGCCTGAAAACCCAGGTTGTGGTGGCCGCCGATTGTCCGCTCCTGTCGTCGTCCACCACCGCCGCGGTCGCCGGCGCCGTGGCCGAGGCTCTCACCAACGCCGCCAAACATGGTGCGGCGGAACGGGTCACGATCTTCGCCGAGCCCGACGAGCGAGACCACGGCGAGACGGTATTCGTGTCGGTGCACGATAACGGATCGGGTTTCGCGGTCGATGGGATCGACGAAGGAATCGGTCTGTCTCGATCGATCAGAGGTCGGATCACCGAGCAGGGTGGGCGGGTCGAGATCGCCAGCCGGCCGGGCCGGGGAACCGAGGTGAAACTATGGGTGAAGGTAGACAATCGCTCGGGCCGGTGAGGATCGTCGTCGCCGACGACCACGCCATCTGGCGGACGGGGCTGAAGGAGGATCTCGGCGACAACTTCACCGTCGTCGGGGAAGCGGCCGATGCCACCGAGGCGATCGCCGTGGTCAAGAAAACCAGACCCGACCTCGTTCTGACCGACCTGCACATGCCCGGTGGGGGAGGAGTGGCGGTGGCCAAGGCCGTGGCCGGTGACGTTCCGGTGGTGATGCTGACGGTGTCGGAGGCGGAGCGGGATCTCCTGGAGGCGGTGGCCGCCGGTGCCGTCGGCTATCTGCTCAAATCGATCGACGGCGAAGAGCTGCGGCACCAGCTGTGGAAGGCGGCCCAGGGTGAGCCGGTGTTCTCCGCGTCGCTCGCCGCCTTGGTGTTGACCGAGTTTCGTCGCCTCCGTAAGCAGGCTCCCGATGGCGAAGGTATCAGTGATCGTGAGCGAGAAGTGCTGCAGCTCGTGGCCCGGGGTCACACCTACGGGGAGATCGGCGAGGAGTTGCACATCTCGGCGAAGACGGTCGAGAACCACGTTCGCAACATCCTGAAGAAGCTGCGCCTCAACCGCAAGAACGAACTCATCCGCTACGCCATCGACCACGGCATCGAGTAGCGGTTCCCGGCGGTGGCGGCTCGGCGACGTGTCAGCCGAGCGGAGAGAACAGGGCGACGAGCGCGGTGTCGTTCACGTGGTCGTGGTCGGCGACCGTGGGGTCGTAGACCGGGACCTGCACGAGTTCGGGTTCGGTGATGAACCCGGCCGACACCATTTCTTCGAAGTGGGCGCCGAAGCCGGCCCTGGCGTAGAACACCTCGTTGATCCCGAGTGACAGCAGGCCACCCGGTCGCACGAGGCTCACCAGCTGATCGATGGCGTCGGGTCCGACGTGACCGTGGGTGAAGGTGCCGATACTGATCATCCCGCCGTAATGGTCGTTGCCGAAGTTGAGCGGTTCGAGCACGTTGGCCTCGAAAAGTTGACGGTAGATCGGCGTGCCGTCGTCGCCCACCTTGTCAGCCGACTTGGCCAGCATCTCCGGTGACAGGTCGAGCCCGTCGATGGGCCACGGCCCTCGCTGTCGCAGCTCGACACCGCCCACGCCGGTTCCGCAGCCGACGTCGAGAACCGCCTCGGTCGGCTCGAGGTCGGCTCGCCGCACGAACTCCTCGACCACGTGTTCGTGATACACGTAGCCGTGCTCGACGAGGAACCCCTTCTCGAACGTGTCGGCCCATCGACTGTACAGACGCTTGACGTCCGAGGCCGATTTCAGCGAATAGGCGTCGTCGAGGCCGATGTCGTCACTCATACCTCAACGGTACCGCCCAGCGAAATCCGCGGCCAGCGCTCAGCGGTGAGCTACGTTGGGCTGTGGTTGAGGGGGGTGTTCGCGGGTCGATGGCGCGGGCTGCGAACACCCACTCCCACTCCGCGGCCGGCGGCCACTCCGGCGCCGGCGGCCAGCAGCCCGTAGGCCAGGACCGGCCACGGACCGACGATGCTGGCCACGGTACGCCCGGTGCGCATCTCGACCGTGGCCTGGAGCGTCTGCCGCTCGCTCACGTTGGTCCGCTGCAGAACCGTCCCGTCGGGATCGATGACCGCCGACAGTCCGGTCGGTGCCACCTGGAGCACCCACCGGTCGTTCTCGATCGCCCGGAGTTGGTTCGACGCCACCTGTTGGGTCTGAACCTGGGTCAACCAGTACGAGGAACCGTTGGTGGGATTCGCGAGCAGCTGCGCCCCCTCACGAACCGAGTGCCGGGCCCGCTGCTCGAAGTAGCCCTCCCAGGAGATCGACACCCCAACCGGTCCCACGTCGGTGTCGAGCACAGGCGCCCCGGTGCCCGACTGCAGGTCTCCGCCCGGCAGGGGCGCGGACGGGGCCACCGATTCGATCAAGGCCCGGAGCGGAACGTATTCGCCGAACGGCACGATCTTGACCTTGTCGTAGCGGTCGGTTTCGGAGCCGTCGGGGCGGATCACCGACTGGTAGTTGAACCGGGTCAGGTCGTCGCCACGGGTGAACCAGCCGGCCAGCACGGGAGCGTCGTTGCGTTGAGCCACGGCGACCACGTGTGCGTAGGCGTCGTCGAAGTCGAGGTAGCGGCCGGGGTTGACCACGTTCTCGGGCCAGACGATGAGGTCGACAGGCCCTACGATGGCGTTGGAGGCCTCGACGTGGCGTCCGAGCACGACCGGCTCCTGGGACGACGACGCCCTCGTCCGCTGTGGACCGCCGCCCTGGACGAGCGCCACGTCGGCGGTTCGTTCCACGGTCGAGCGGGGGTGGAGGAGGCCGCCGAGCACGAACACCACGGCCACCGCCAAGGCCGGGGCGACACTGCGACCGATTGCCGTCCAGTCGAGATGGCCGCTCAAACGGGCGACCGTGAGATGACGAACCAGCCTGGCCAGGGCCTGGCCGACGATGGCGACAGTCACCACGACCAGCAGGGGTCCGCCGAGACGGGCCGGGTACACGAACGGCGATTCGACCTGCCCGAGGGCGAGGTTGGCCAGCGGTACGCCCCCGAACGGCCAGCTCCAGCGGGCGTACTCGGCCAAAGCGAACGTGCCGGGAAACGCCCAGGCCCGGAGCCGTGGTGGGGTGAGCGCGGCGGCGGCGCCGATGTAGGCGGCGTAGAAGCCGCCGGCCACCACGTAGCCGGGCGCGGTGAGGTCCCACATCCACAGCATGGCCGGGTAGAGCCAGGCTGCGGCGACCAGCCACATTCGAGCGAACCGCTGCCGCCATGACGGTGTGTCGATCAGGTGGTCGACGATGGCAATGCCGACGAAAGCCAGCGGCCACCATCCCCACGGCGGTACCGACGCGGCAAGGCAGATCCCGGCGAGTACCGCCACAGCCCGGTTCCGCCCGCGTGAGGCGACGCCGGGTGCCGGATCCGCCGCCGGTTCCGGATTGGGTTTGGGAGTTGTCGCGGAGGAGGGAGATGAGGACGTCATGCCATCAGCTCCCGAGCCGCCTGCCGGCCACCGGCGATACAAGCCGGGATGCCGATGCCGTCGTAGGCCGCCCCGGCCAGGCGGACCCTGGGGTGACGGCGGTGGAGATCGTGACGAACAGCGGCGATGCGGTCGAGGTGGCCAACGTGGTACTGGGGCAGGGCCGACGGCCAGCGCTGTATTCGCACGGCCGACGGTTCGGCCACGAGGGGCACCGCCCGGTCCAACTCTCCGAGCAACGTGGCGGTGAGGGTGGCGTCGTCCATGGAAGCCGTTCGCTCGTCGTCATAACGACCCGAGGTGAGCCGTATCAGCGCCCGGTCGTCGGCCCGGTAGTGAGGCCATTTCGAGCTGAGCCACGTGCTGGCGGTGAGCATGGTGCCACCGACCCGAGGGAACAGAATGCCGGCCGCGTCGAGCGGTGGCTGCCCGGGAATGATCACGGTTGCCTGGGACACGGTGGCGTAGGGCACATCGGTCAGGTTGGCGACGGCGGCCGGAACGTCGCTGAGCAGGCGGGCCGCCGCTCCGGCCGGTGTGGCGACCACGACGGCGTCG
>JBFHME010000041.1:0-24037 GCA_041594435.1 Acidimicrobiales bacterium | reverse complement strand
GTCCGACGAGGTCGTGCTGCGTTTCGACGGTGGTATCCGGGACTTCGTCAGCCACCTCAACGGCTCCAAGGAGGCCCTGTTAGACGAGATCGGATGGTTCTCCGAGGACGGCGACGACGAGCAGGTCGAGATCGCGTTCTCCTGGAACACCGGCTACAACACCGACGGCATCCACTCCTTCGCCAACGGCATCAACACCATCGAGGGCGGCATGCACGAGCAGGGTTTCCGCTCGGCGCTGACCCGTACCGTCAACGCGTATGCCCGTGACCGCAACTTCCTGAAGGAGAAGGACGAGAACCTGCAGGGTGAGGACATCCGCGAGGGTCTCACCGCCGTGATCTCGGTGCGGGTGGTGGAGCCGCAGTTCGAGGGTCAGACCAAGTCGAAGCTCGGCAACGTGTCGGTCCGCTCCCTGGTCGAGAAGGCCACCAACGAACGGCTGCGGGAGTGGTTCGAGGAGCATCCCAACGAGGCCAAGGCGATCATGACCAAGGCGTCGAACGCGGCCAAGGCCCGTATCGCCGCCACCCAGGCCCGCCAGAACATCCGCCGCAAGTCGGCGCTCGACGGGGCCGGCCTGCCGGGCAAGCTGGCCGACTGCCAGTCGAAGAACCCGGCGGAGTCCGAGCTCTACATCGTGGAGGGCAACTCGGCCGGTGGTTCGGCCAAGGACGCCCGCGATCCCCGCACGATGGCCATCCTCCCGATCCGGGGCAAGATCCTCAACGTGGAGCGGGCCCGCATCGACCGGATGTTCAAGAACACCGAGATCATCTCGCTCATCCAGGCCATCGGTGCCGGGCTGGGCGAGGAGGAGTTCGAGCTGGAGAAGGCCCGCTATCACAAGGTGATCCTGTTGGCCGACGCCGATGTCGACGGCTCCCACATCCGCACGTTGCTGCTCACGTTCTTCTTCCGCCAGATGCGTCCACTGGTCGAGGCCGGCTACATCTACATCGCCCAGCCGCCGCTGTACTCCACGGTTGTGGGCAAGAAGAAGATCTATTTGAAGGACGACCCGGCCCGCAACGCGTATGCCGTCGAGCATCCGAAGGCCGAGTTCCAGCGGTTGAAGGGCCTCGGTGAGATGGACGCCGACGAGTTGTGGGAGACCACGATGAACCCCGACACCCGCACCCTGCTCCAGGTCACCGTCGAACAGGCCGCGATCGCGGATGAGGTGTTCGCCGTCCTGATGGGCGACGACGTCGAGTCCCGCAAGAAGTTCATCCAGACCAACGCCGACGACGTTCGGTTCCTGGATATCTGACGTCGCTTGGGCTCCGCCGTCCCAGCAACGGGACATCCATCGCCATCCCGGCTCCCTAGCACCTCGAGCAGGGCTAGGCGAGCGGAACGACCAGCGAGATCAGCACCACAACGAGGATGGCGACCCCGACCATGAGGGCCAACATGATCGCCACCGGCCCGCCCGGCTGCGACGGGCTGGTGCGGTAGAACTCCGAATTCATTCGCGTACTCCGTGGAAGAGTCCGTCGGAATTCGACGGGATCCTCTCAGGTTAGTGGCTGATCGGCGGTTGTGTCAATGGCTATTGCGGCAACGGCTATGGAAGACCATTTCGTCGTTATAATGATTCCATGGCCACTCCCGATCACACCCAGGTCTTTCTCGACGCCCTGACCCGAATCAGCGAGGCGATGGACGAGAACATCAGCCGGAGTGAAGCGATTCAGCGTCGGGCCGCTGAGCTGCGTAAGGAGATCGAGGAGGGCCGGTCCGTTGCGGAGGCGGTGACGGCCGAGGAGCGGCCGAGGGTGGTTGAGCTGCTCACCGCCAACATGACCATCCTCGAAACCTCCGGGGCGGAGTTTCGGGCCGTCAAGGCCCGGGCGCTGCGAGCCGACGGGCTCACCATCGAAGCCATCGCCGGCCTCTTCGGTGTCACCCGCCAGCGCATCAGCGCGCTCCTCAAACAAAAAGCGACAACCGCTTCCGAGTAGGTGGCCCCACGACGGCTTGGTGCCGACGGCCTCGGCAGCCGCAAGACCGGTTTGCTATCGGCGGGGGCCGCCGCGCTTGGGTTTGTTCTTGCGGTTCTTCGGCCGGGGCTTGCCGGACCGCTTGGACGACGGACGAGCCGCCGAGCGCTTGGGGCCCGAGGTCGAACCGGCGACGGGTCCCGCTGACGGCTTGCCCTTCGGCTTGCCCTTGGATTTGCCGGTGGGCTTCGCTCGTCCCTGCCCGTTCGCCGATTCGGACGAATCCGAGGACGAACCTGTCGCGCCCGATGACGCCGACTTGTGGTTGGGTCGGGATCGCCGCCTGCCGCCCTGGCCGCCCCGCCCGGCCTCGCTCCGCCCGGCCTCGCCCTGTCGAGCCTCGTCCGAGTCCGACATCGCGGAACCGCGCCTCGACCGCCTGGAACCCGATCCCGAAGGCGAACGCCCGGCGCCCGATCCCGAGCGCGTTCCCGGGCGCGTGCGCTTCGAGCCTGATCGGTGACCTGCACCCGACCCCGAGCGAACGGGCTCGAGGTGATGGACCCGCTCGGGGAGGGCCTCGATGTCGGAGTCGATACCGAGCCGGTTCTGCATCTGCAGCGACTCCCGAACCTGCGGCTTGTCGAGCAACGAAACCACGACGCCGCTGGCACCGGCCCGTGCGGTGCGGCCCGATCGATGCACGTAGTCCTTGTCTTCGGCTGGTGGGTCGTAGTGGATGACGGCCTCGACGCCGTCGACATGGATGCCGCGGGCGGCGACGTCGGTGGCGACGAGCGCCTGCACCTTGCCGTCGGTGAACTGGCCCAGCGCATTGTCGCGCTGCGACTGGCTGCGACCGCCGTGGATGGGCGCCGCCTTCACGCCGTGCGACTTCAACTGGCGGGCGACCCGGTCGGCGCCGTGACGGGTTCGCACGAACACGATGGCCGATCCCATGTCGGTCACCAGGTCGGCGGTCAGCCAGACCCGCTCCGACTTCGGTGACTGGATGAAGCGGTGGTCGAGGAGGCTCAGGTCCGGTTCCAGCTCGGCCACGGCATGTTCGATCGGATCGTGCTGGTAGGTGTCGACCAGAACCTTGACCTCACGGTCGAGGGTGGCCGAGTAGAGCATGGTCTGGCGATCGGGTGATGTCTGGTCGAGGAGCTTGCGCACATCGGGCAGGAAGCCCATGTCGGCCATGCGGTCGGCCTCGTCGACGACGACCATGTCGACGTCGCTCAGGTCGACGGCGTCCTGATTGATGAGATCGAGCAGGCGGCCGGGGCAGGCCACCAGCAGGTCGACCCCGTTCGACAGGCCGTGCAGCTGCTGGCCGAGGCCGCGGCCGCCGTAGACGGCGAGGATGGTGCGGTCGACCGCGTCGGCGAACGGTTCCAGTTCACGGCGGATCTGTTCAGCCAGTTCGCGGGTCGGGCACAGCACGAGGCCGGTGGGGAGGGCCGGGCGGCCCCGTTTGGTGGGCCGGTCGGGGCGGCGGGGATCGGGCGGTGCCGACATCTTGCCCGGTTGGCCCCGGCGAAGGCCGGCCAGCAGGGGCAGGCCGAACGCGAGGGTCTTGCCCGACCCGGTGGGGGCTCGGCCGAGGATGTCGCGACCGGCGAGGGCGTCGGGAATGGTGAGGGCCTGAATTTCGAACGGCTCGTGGAACTGCATTGCTTCGAGGGCCTGAACCAGATGGTGCGGCACGCCGAGCGAAGCGAAGGAGGGGGAGGTGGGGGTTGGTTTTGACACGAGCAATCCATCCTACCGCCCCTGCACCCTCCCGATGGTCGGCGCCGGGGTGACACCGGTATCACCTGACCTGCACCGAAGAGGAGTGCGGGGGAGACGGGAGTGACTCCCATCTCCGCGGCAAATGTCGGGGGGAACCCGCCAGTAGCCTGGATGGGTGACTGCCGTGGCCGAACAGGCGAGACCGGGTCGGGTCGAACGAGGCGAGGGCCTCGCCCTCATCGGGCGTCAACTGCGGCGCGCCCCCCGCCAGTTCGCGGTCGGAGCGGCCGGCACGGTCGCCTTCGCCCTGGCCACCGTGGCGTCGTCGTACGTCATCGGCTGGGTGACGGACGACGTCCTCATCCCCGCCGTGGAGGAGGGTAACCTCACCGTGGCCGCCCGGGCGCTGGCGGCCGCCGCCATCCTGGGCGTGGCCATGGTCCGGGCCGTCGGCATCGCGTTCCGCCGGTTCGGGGCCTACACCGCCCAATACCATCTCCAGGCCCGGGATCGGATCGAGATCACCGACCGCTACCTCGAACTCCCGATCGAATGGCACCGCCGCCACCCGGCCGGCCAGTTGCTGTCGAACGTCAACGCCGACGTCGAGTCGGCGTCCAACATCGCCTCGCCACTGCCGATGGCGCTCGGTGTGGTCGTGATGCTCGGCGTGACCGCCGCCCTCATGGTGGTGACCGACCCGTTCCTGGCGGTGGTCGGGTTCGCCGTCGGTCCGGCGATCGCCCTCGCCAACTTCGCCTATCAGCGCCGCATCACGGTCGTCACCATCGAAGCCCAACGGCTGCGGGCGGAGGTGTCGGAGATCGCACATGAGTCGTTCGACGCCGCGCTGGTGGTCAAGACACTCGGCCGCGAGGACGCCGAGGTCGGCCGGTTCGGAGCCAGCTCCGACGCCCTGCGGGACCGTATGGTCGACGTCGGCCGGCTGCGGGCGATCTTCGATCCGATCATGGAAGCGCTGCCCAGCCTGGGCACCCTGGCGGTTTTGTTGGTCGGGGCATGGCGGGTCGACGCCGGCATCATCTCCGCCGGCACGCTCGTCACGTTCGCCTACCTGTTCCGCCTGGTGACGTTGCCGATGCGGGTCTTCACGTGGCTCATGATGATGATCCCCCAGGCGGTGGCCGGCCATCGCCGGGTCGACAGCGTGCTCCGGGAGAAGGCCGGCGTGGCCTACGGCGAAACCGTCCCCCGACGGTCGGGGGCGGCGGCGGCCGCGGTCGACACCATCTCCTACACCTACCCGGAGGACGCCCACACCGACCTGGCCGATCTACCGGTGGACTTCGAGGCCGAGGCACCGGACGGCCGCGGCATCGAGTCGATCTCACTCGACGTGGTGCCGGGCAGCACGGTGGCCATCGTCGGACCCACCGGGTCGGGCAAGTCGACGATCGCCCAGCTGATGGTCCGTCTCTTCGACCCCGACTCCGGTTGCATCGCGCTCGACGGCCACGGACTCATCGCCGTGGAACGTGACGCCATCGCCTCCCAAACCGCCATCGTGTTCCAGGAGGCGTTCCTGTTCGACGACACCATCCGGGCCAACATCACCCTCGGTCGCGACTTCGACGACGCCGATGTGGCCGAAGCCGCCCGCCTCGCCCAAGCCGACAAGTTCATCGAGGCCCTGCCCGAGAGCTACGACACACCGGTCGGGGAGCGGGGCGCCAACCTCTCCGGCGGTCAGCGGCAGCGGATCGCCCTGGCCCGAGCCCTCATTCGTCGACCCCGGCTGCTGATCCTCGACGACGCCACGTCCGCCGTCGACCCGGCGGTCGAAGCCGCCATTCTCGACGAGCTGGCCGACCTCGACACCAGCGTGGTCATCGTCGCCTACCGTCGCAGCTCCATCCTTCTCGCCGACACCGTGATCTACGTGGAGGACGGCCGGGTCATCGGTCGGGGCGATCACGCCGAGCTGTACGCCAACATTCCCGCCTATGCCGAGCTGATCGACGCCTACGACGTCGATCCGGACCAGGATCAAGACGACCCGGGACACGAGAACCTGGGGGCCACGACATCATGACCACCGTCGAAACCGACGAGAGCACCGAGGCCTCGGAATCGGCGGATCCGGACTCCCGCACCACGGCGCTCGGCGACGACCGCACCGAACACGGGACCGGCGCCTGGGCCACGATCCGGCGAGGCCTCGCCCTGTCACCCGAACTGCGGGTCGGGCTGGGCGGCACCCTCGTGCTGGCCCTGGTCGCCACCGCCGGCCGCCTCGTCGTGCCGATCGCCGTGCAGCAGGTCATCGACCGGGGCATCCTCTCCGGCGTGGAAGTCGGTGTCGTCTCGGAGGGACCCATCGCCGTGGATCTGCGGTTCGTGACCTGGATGGTCGGCCTCGCGGTGGCCGCCGTCATCGTCACCGGTGGGGTCACCTCGTGGATGCACATGCGGCTGGCCCGGGTATCGGAATCGGCACTGTCGACGCTGCGGATCCGGGCCTTCCGCCACATCCACGATCTGTCGATGCTCCACCAGGCCTCCGAGCAGCGGGGGTCGCTGGTCTCCCGCGTCACCTCCGACATCGACCAGATCAGCCGTTTCCTCCAGTGGGGCGGCCTGCAACTGCTCACCAACAGTGGGCAGGCAATCCTGTCCCTCGCCGTGATGCTGTTCTATTCGGTGCCGCTCGGGATCGTGGTGCTGCTGACCGTGCCCCTGATCCTCGGCACGATCCGCTGGTTCCAGTATCGCCTCGACAACGCGTTCGGCACCGTGCGCAAGAAGGTCGGACGGATGCTGGCGGTGCTGGCCGAGGCGGTGGTCGCCGCACCGGTGATCCGGGCCTACGGCATCGAGGAGCGCACCCGCACCCGGCTGGCCGACGCCATCGAGGACCATCGGGCCGCCGCGGTGAAAGCCGGCTGGCTGTCGGCAAGTTTCTCCGGGGCCGGTGAGATGCTCTCGGCGCTCGTGGTGGCGGTGACGCTGGTGATCGGGGCGACGATGGCCGTCTCCGGTTCGGTGTCGATCGGCACCGTCGTGGCGTTCATGTTCCTCATCCAGCTGTTCATCCAGCCGGTGCAGTTCCTGGGTGAAGCGGTCAACGAGGCGCAGGTGGCCGTGGCCGGTTGGCGTCGAGTGCTCGACGTCATCGACATCCCACCCGACGTCGCCGATCCCGGCGATCGGGGCCGGCCGTTGCCCACCGGAAACCTCGGGATCGAGTTCGACGACGTCGCCTTCCGCTACCCGCTCAAGGGTGAGACGGCGGCGACCGCCAGCGGTCATCTGGCGGTGCAGCACGTCTCGCTCGAGATCGCTCCGCAGACCAACGTGGCGGTGGTGGGCGAGACCGGCTCGGGCAAGACGACGTTCGCCAAACTGCTGTGCCGGTTGATGGACCCGACGTCGGGTCAGGTGCGCATCGGCGGCGTCGACGTGCGCACGGTGGCGTTCCGCTCGCTGCGGGACCGGGTGGTCATGGTCCCTCAGGAGGGTTCGCTGTTCCGGGGCACGATCGCCGACAACATCCGTATGGGTCAGACCGACGCCACCGACGCCCAGATCCGAGCGGTCTTCGTGGAGCTCGGTCTCGACGAGTGGCTCGACGAACTGGAGCGGGGCATCCACACCCAGGTCGGGGAGCGGGGCGGCTCGCTGTCGATCGGGGAGCGACAGCTCGTGACCCTCGTCCGGGCCGCCATCGCCGACCCCGACCTGCTGGTGCTCGACGAGGCGACGTCGTCGGTCGACCCGGCCACCGAGGTCCGCATCAGCCGGGCGCTCGGCAAACTCACCGAGTCCCGCACCGTGGTGACGGTGGCCCACCGGCTGTCGACCGCCGAGGCCGCCGATCGGGTGCTCGTGTTCGACAACGGCCTCGTGGTGGAGGACGGCACGCACGCCGAACTGGCCGCCGGCAACGGCGTCTACGCCGGACTCTACGAGGCCTGGCAGCGGGGCACCATCATCTGACGTCCGGCCGAGGGCGAGGTCAGCGGCGGAGGACGGCCAGCACGTTCCCGCCGGGGAACAGCCGGGCCAGGAACGTGGCCTCGTAGCCGTCCTGGATGAGCCGCGATCGGTTGATGAGCGGCTCGGCCAGTCGATGCCAGAACAGGAATCGGCCCGGGCCGTCGCCGTCGTTCATCTGCAGGGTCACGTCCTCGATCGCCGCGAACGAGAAGTCGAAGTAGTAGGAACGGTCGCCGCCGGCCACGAACATGTCGAGCGTTCGCAGCGAGAAGCCGCGGCGGTGGGTCGGATCGATCCAGAGGTTTCGCGAGGTGAAGTGCACGGTCGAGATGATGAGGCGACCGCCGGGAGCGAGCACCCGGTGCAGCTCGGCCAGGGCCGGTATGAGGTCGACGTGTTCGAGCACGTCGCGGGCCACGATCACGTCGAAGTGCCCGTCGGCGAACGGGAGCTTGTCCTCACCGAGTGCACCGACCACATCGACGCCGGGTAGATCGGCGACGTCGGTGTTGACCCAGCCGGGCCACACGTCGTGTCCGCAGCCCACGTTGAGGCCTTTCCCCACAGCGGGTGGTGCCGGGAGGACTCGGGACAGATAACGATCGAAGGTCAGGGCCATTGGCTAGCCATCGGTCGTTGCGGCGCGTTGATGAGCCATCCGACGCCGGTCGCAGGCCACGATCGACACCGCGCAGGTCACCAGGAACACCGTCTGTCCGGCCACGAAGGCGATCCCCACCCGCGACAGCGAATCAACGGCCGCCACCGCCACCACGGTGGCACAACCACCGACCGCGGCGTTGAGCAGCATCCACCCCCCGCCGTGGCGGGCGCCGATGCCGATGTTCAACGTCATCGCCACCAAGCCGAGGAGCTGCCCGAGAAGGATGAGCGGCAACATGTTCGTGGTCGGCTCGAAACCCCGGTCGTAGAGCACCGGCACGATCACCGGCGCCGCCACCGAGAGCACCGCAACCACGGCGGCGCCGCGGATCAGCAACCGGCGCAGGTGGGTGCCGATGGCGGCGACGAAGGCCCGCCGGTCGGGCGCGGTCTCGGCGATGCGGGCGGAGAAGTCGCCGTTGAGCTCGAACGTGAACAGCGTGGCCATGCCGGCCGCGATGGTGGCTGCGGCCCGGTAGAACCCGGCGGCGTCCACACCCTGACGGGCCGCGACCACAACCGGCACGATCAACAACATGGCGGCGGTGAACAGGGTGCCGAGCACGTGCGGCACCCCGTAGCGGAGCAGCGCCGGGATCTCGTCGACGGCGGCCCGGAACGTCGACGAAACCGCCACGGTCGCCGTTCGCCCCCACACCACCGCGCCGGTGGTGACGAGCGATGCCAGCATCGCCAGGAGGTGAACCCGGCCGATGCCGCCGACACCCCAGGCCTGGAAGCCGACGAGGGCGACCAACGGCGTGGACGCCGCGCCCAGCGCCAGAGCGAGGCTCACCCGTCGCACCCGTCGCTGGGCCACCATCGAGTTGACCTGCAGCGTCACCCACCCGAACGTGATGCCGGCGGCCACCGCCAACAGCAGCATCTCCCGACCACCGTTGACGTCGCCGTCGCCCGGGCCGGTGCCGAACAGGAGGCGGGCCAGCGGGCGGTTGGCCGCGAGCGCACCGGCGGCCACCACCGACAGCGACGCCAGCGCGGCCAGTTCCGCCCCCCGGAGCATTGCGCCGAAATCGGGTGGGGTGGGCGACGACCGACGGCGACCCGATTCGCGGACCAGCGCCTCCCCGGTGCCGAGCGCGCAGAGGGCCACGATGTTGGCCACCGCCTGCACCAACGCGTAGGTGCCGACGCCCGCCGCGCCCAACAGGGTGGCGGCCAGCTTCGAGGTGATCACCCCGGCCACGAGCTGCACCACGGCGGCCGCGGTCAACGTGTTGTCGTTCAGTACCAGGCGGGCCCGGGCCGCCAGGTCGCCCAGGTCGGCGGGTCGGCTCGGAGCAGCCGACATGGGCGTCAACGATCCTGCAGGTGAGGCGCCGGCTCGAGATGGACCGGTACATTCGGCGGCCGCCACTGGTTCGAGCTGTCGAACACGGCGAAGACCGATTCCAGCATGTCGTCGCGATCGAAGGTCTCGTGGGCCCACTGCTGCGCTCCGTCGGCCAGCTCGTTTCGGTAGGCGGGCTCGTCGACGAGTTGCTGCAGGGAGTCGGCCAGCGCATCGATGTCGTCCAACGCCGCCACCAGTCCGGTCTCACCGTGGCGGTTCACCCAGGTGACGCCGGTGGGCAGATCGTAGGTGACCACGGGTGTCCGGCAGGCCATCGCCTCCACCTGGGCGATGCCGAAGGCCTCGGAGTTGTGGATCGACGGCATGGCGAAGACGTCGGCCGCCCACAGCAGATCGACGAACGCCTCGTCGTCGAGGTGGGGCATCATGGTGAGCCGGCCCGATCGAGCTGCCGCGCTGGTTGCCACCTCGTCGGCGCACGGCCCGTCCCCGGCTACCACGAGGTGGGCGTCCCGCACCTGCTCGAACGCGGCGACGAGCTGACCGATTCCCTTGTAGCGGGCGAGCCGTCCGGCGCTGACGATCAGCGCGTCGGCCTCCGGCAGCCTGCCTTTCAGCGCCTCGACCCGTGCCGCTCGCTCGGGCGTCCACTCGTAGCGCGACAGGTCGATCCCGTAGGGCACGACGTCGATCTTGTCGGCGAAACGGGGGAGCACACCCGAACTCGAGATGTGATGGGGTGTGGCCACGATGATGCGGTCGGCGGCCGTCAGATGGTGTTCGATGAGCGGGCCGTAGAAGGGGGCGAGGGCCCGTTGGCGGATGATGTCGGAATGCCACCAGACCATGATCCGCCCGAACCGATCCCGAAGCGACGGTTTGCCCCGGAGGGCGGCGGCGGCCAGCAGCGTCGGCTCGTGGATCAGCAACACGTCGGCCTCCGCGTCGGCCAGCGCCCGACCGTAGCCGATCGTGAGCGGGAACGACAGCGGCCGTGCCACCGTCGAGGTTCGAACCACCACGGTGCCCGCCCGGGTCTCCTGTTGGCGCCGACGATCCTCGGCCGCCACCACGACGCGGCTGTCCCAGCCCCGGTCCACGGCCCCGCCCGCAACCTCGCGCATGACGGTTTCCACCCCACCGATATGGGGCTCGTACGCCTTTCCGGCCTGGGTGAGCTTCACCATCTTCTCATCGGTCTCGCACGTCGACGTTTGAGACCTCATCCAGGGTTTGAGGATGCCGTCGGCGGAACGGTACCGTGGCCCGAACCCAGCGGAACCGGCGGTGACCCCGATTGGCACGATGAGCACGTCAAAACCCACAACCCAGCAGGAGCGCATGTTCGCCCTGCGGTTCGAGCGGAGCCGTCAGGATCTGTTCGCCATGTTGGAGCGGCTGTATGGTCATCGCCCGGACTACGCCGACTTCGTCGATGCGCTCACCGAGACCCTGAAGACCAACTGGCGCCGCCGTCCCGAGGATCTCAAGTGGCTCGACCTGCAGCGTGACCTGGAACCCGACTGGTTCCAGCGAAGCGACCAGGTCGGCTACGTCTTCTACATCGAGCGGTTCAACGGCGATCTCCTCGGCATCCTCGACAAACTCGATCACCTGGAGGATCTCGGCGTCACCTACGTCCACCTCATGCCCTGCCTCAAACCCCGAGACGGCGACAACGACGGGGGCTACTCGGTTCAGGACTACCGGGCCATCAACCCCCGCTACGGCACGATGGACGATCTCGAACAGGTGGCGTCGGCTCTGCGGGAACGGGGCATCAGCCTGTGCATCGATCTCGTGCTCAACCACACCGCGAAGGAACACGAGTGGGCGATCCGGGCCCGGGCCGGTGAGCAACGCTACCTCGACTACTACCTGATCTTCGACGACGACACGCTGCCCAGGAAGTACGAGGAAACCCTGGTCGAGGTCTTCCCCGACCAGGCTCCGGGGAGCTTCACCCGGTATGAGCAGTTCGGCGGTGGCGACGACGACCCGACCCGCTGGGTGTGGACCACCTTCAACGAACACCAGTGGGACCTCAACTGGGCCAACCCGTGGGTGTTCCTCGAGATCGTCGACATCGCCCTCAACCTGGCCAACAAGGGTGCGTCGGTGTTGCGGCTCGACGCCGTGGCCTTCATGTGGAAACGGATGGGCACCCGCTGCCAGTCCGAACCCGAGGTCCACATGATCCTGCACGCCTTCCGGGCCGCCACCCGCATTGCCGCGGCCGCGGTGATCCACCTGGAGGAGGCGATCGTCTCCCCGGAGGAGATGATCCCCTACCTGGGTGCGGGCGAGCACACGGCCAAGGAGGGCAACCTGGCCTACCACAACTCGTTGATGGTGCAGTTCTGGTCGGCGCTGGCCGCCATGAACGCCCAGCTCATGACCCACGTGCTCGACACCCATTTCCCGCCGGCCATTCCCAACGCCACCTACGCCACCTACGTGCGCTGCCACGATGACATCGGGTGGGCGATCACCGACTCCGACGCCGCGGCGGTGGGCTTGTCGGGCCTCGCCCACCGTCGATTCCTGGCCGACTACTACACCGGTGCGTTCCCCGGCTCGGTGGCCCGGGGCACCCTCTTCCAGGTCAACCCCCGCACCGGTGACGCCCGCAGCAACGGATCGACGGCGTCGCTCGCCGGCCTCGAGGCCGCCCTGGAGGTCCAAGGCGGGGATCGACGGCAGTACGCGATCAACCGGGCCGTCGACCGGATCCTGCTCGGCCACGCCCTCATCGCCTCCTACGGTGGTATCCCGCTCATCTACATGGGCGACGAGATCGCGATGCTCAACGACTACGACCAGCTCTCCAATCCGGCCAACGCCGGCGACGGCCGTTGGATCCAGCGGCCGTACATGGACTGGGACCGGCTGGAGGCGATCAGGGACCGGACCGACGGTGGGGAGGACGTGGCGGCCCGGGTACTGACGGGCATCACGCATATTCTGCGGCGGCGTAAAGCGGTGGCGGCGTTCCACGGCGGCTACGCCACGGTCGTGCTTCGGCCCCCCGACGATCGGGTCTTCGCCTTCGCCCGCCCCGCCCCGGCGGAGACGGTCGTTTGCCTGTTCAATGTGAGCCCCGATCATCTCGTGATCGACGGCCGCTGGCTGCGGGAGAGCGGGGTGTCGGCGTTCCACGACCTGCTCTCCGATCGGCCCGTTGCGCTCTACGACGACCAGCTCCGCATCCCGCCCTACGGCCGGATCTGGCTGCGTTAGCCGTCGTGGCCTGGCGGTTGCATCGATCGACGATCGGTTCAGCCGCTAGTTTTCCTCGACCATGGTCGCGCTGATGACCTCGTCCCGATCGAGGAGTCGTTCCAGGACGGCGTCCATCGTGGTTCGGGTGAGGCCCCGCACGGCGGCCCGGACGGTGCGCAGCCCCTCGACGTCTTGAAGATCGATGTTGTAGATCTTGCCTCCCTCGGTCGAGATGCTCTCGACGACCGGCCCCAACGTCCCGAACCCGGTACGGTACACGAGCTCGATGTTGCGGGCCTGCCGGCGGAGAGCGACCGGGGCCACGTAACCGAAGATGGTGACGACGATCAGCGTCGCGCCACCGGCGGCCAGGGCAATGGTGTACATGCCGAACGCGCAGGCCAGCCCCAGCGCGGCCGACACCCACAGGGTGGCCGCCGTCGTCACACCGCTGACCGAGCCCCGTCCCTGCACGATGGCTCCGGCTCCGATGAAGCCGATGCCGCTGGCCACCTGGGCCGCCACCCGGGTTCCGTCGCCGTCGACCACGGCGAAGGCTCCGGCCGACGCGAAGATGGCTGCGCCGAGGGCGACGAGCGCATGCGTGCGCACACCGGCGATCTTGTTGCGCGATTCCCGTTCGAGCCCGACCGCTGAACCGAGTGCCACGGCGAGGCCGAATCGTAGGATGAATTCGACGGAATTGGGATCTTCCATGGTCACTCCTGTCGTCTGGTAGGGCCGCCCGCGGTCGCCTCCGACGCCGCCGTGACCACGTCGTGGACGAAGAGTAGCTTGTCGACGACGGGTTCCGACAGCACAAAGGGGTAGAGGTCACCCTGGCCGATCGAGCGGGCCATGGCGTTGAGCGCGAACGTGTAACCGAGCCAGCGGTCGATCATGTCCCGGAACCCACTCGGCCCACCGTTCGAGTCGGTCGCCGTCGCCGGCGTCGCCCGTTGGCCGGCGGACTTCGACGGATCGCCGACGTCCAGGCCGAACGCCTGGGCGGTCTCCAGTCCATCGCGGATCAACAGGTACTGGGCGAACGTCTCCGCCCAGTCCTCCCAGGGGTGGGCGGTGGCATAGACGCTGATGTGCCGATCACTCCACGGCCCCGGTGAGCCGAGGGCGATCGGTCGACCGGCGGTCTGGGTGTAGTGCTGGTCGAGGGCCGCCTGGTAGTCGCCCTGCTCATCGCCGAAAAGCCGCCGGAACGGGGCCAGGTGGTGCGACGGGGCGATCAACAGCCACCAGTAGAAATGACCGATCTCGTGGCGGAGATGCCCGAGCACCGTGCGATACAGCTCACCGAGCTGTTGACGGACCCGCTCGCGGTGGGCGTCGTCGGACTCCGACAGATCGAGGGTGATCGTGCCCTCCTGATAGCCGGTGACGACCCGTTCGTAGCTCGATGCCATCAGCCGAAACCGGAGCTGCGGTGGACCACCGCCGGCGGCGCCGATCGGCAACCCGAGTCCGGCCAGTTGATCGAGCACCTGCCGTTTGGCCGACTCGGCGTCGGCGAACGCGGCCAGGTGCGCCGCCTCGGCATCGTTGGGTCGAACCGTCGTCAGGCGACAGCTCCGGCACAGCGGGTTCTGATCCGACGCCGGAACCAGCCAGTTGCAGTCGGCCACCACACGGTTACCGCACGACCGCCACGGCTCGTCGACGCCGCCGCCGTGGGCCGTGATCGAGCGGCTTCCAGGGTCGTAGCCGAGTCCGGCGCCACAACTCAGGCAGTGAAAGTTGTGGAAGAACACCAACCGCCGGCAGGTCGGGCAATGGAACGCTTTCACCCCAAAACCCTAGTCCCGCAGCTCCGGCCCGGTCGCCACCTCAGATCCGGTGGACGTCCACCGAGACCTTCAGCTTCGTTTCCTCGGCGTCGGTGAAGATGACACCTTTCATCGGAGGCACGTCGCCGTAGTCCCGCCCGCGGGCGGTGGTGATGTAGCGTTCACCGGCCGGTTGGTCGTTGGTGGGGTCGATGCCGGTCCAGCGACCCTCGCCCAGGTAGAGGCCGACCCAGGCGTGTGTGCGGTCGACCCCGACCAGGCGTTCCTTGCCCGGGGGCGGATCGGTTTCGAGATAGCCGCTGACGTAGCACGCCGGCAGCCCGAGCGAGCGCAGGCCGCCGACCATCACGTGGGCGAAATCCTGACAGACGCCCTTGCGCATGCGCATCACCTTCTCGAGTGGCGTGTCGACCTGAGTGGCGTCGGTGTCGAACTCGAAATCCCGATGGATCCGTGCGCAGAAGTCCCACACCGATTCGATCAGAGGGCGGTCGGGCTCGAAGCTCGGCTCGGCGTAGGCGGCCAGCTCCCCCGACCGGTTGATCAGCGGCGAGTCGAGCGTGAACTCGGTGGCCACCAGATCATCAGCGGACACCCGCCGCCGGAATTCGGCCCAGGGAAGCTCGGCCATCTCCCGGGAGCCGTCGGCCTCCCGGATCGGCTCGGCCCGGCCGCCGGTGTCGACCTCACTCTGGCTGGTGACGACGAGTTTGGTGTGGGCCTCGCGGATCACGCAGGTGGCCACCCGGTTGCCGAAGTAGTCGACCCGCTCGGCCAGCACCTCCGGCCGCGGTTCGATGGTGAGTTCACGACTGAGGCACTGCTGGCCATCGTGGCTCTCGGGCATCTGATGAATCTGCCCGAAGCTGGCGGTGACGGGAGCGTCATAGGTGTAGGTCGTCCGGTGGATGATCTTGAACTTCACCGATCCGGCTCCGTATCGATGTCGGTTCCCTGGGCCGGTCGCCGGTCGAGCGACTGTGTCTGCTCCATCGATCCCCAGCGCTGCGACTGGTCGCCGTCGCCGTCGTGGGTCTGGGTCATCCGGGAGACGTCGACCGGCGTGACCACCGACCGGACCGGCTGCTGGCGGGCGAAGAACGTGGCCGAGATCAGAATGGCCACGAAGTTCAGGCGTTGGGCGACGTCGTCGAGGAACTCGGTGAGTTCCGGCCGTCGGCCATGGCGGTCGAGCGTCAAGCCGGTGGTCGACAGGCGGGCCTCGAAGTGGGTCAGCCGCACCGAGATCTCCCGGACCGCCGCAATGGTCTCGGTCACCATCGGTGTCTCGCCCGGGCTGTCGTCGGACCCCGACGCGGTGACGGGATCGGCCACCGACGGGTGACGGAGCGGAATCCCGGTCCGCCACACCGGCGTGTCCTCACCGTCATGAAGCTGATGGAGATCGAACTCCAGTTGCTCCAGCTGGTAGCGCAGCGAGCGGGGGTTGCTGTCGTCGCTCAACAGGAGATCGAGCACGCTCGGTACCGAGGCGTGTGATCGGTAGCGTCGCCGGTAGGTGATGATGCTCTCGACGGCGGTCAACACCGACTCGACCACGAGGCTCTCGGCGGCGGCGGTGCGTTCCCGGGCCAGGGTGGCGGCCAGCAGTCCGCTCAAATGCAGGGCCCGTTCGGTTCGCCGGCCGGCATCGATGAAATACCAGATCTCGTCGCGGATCAGCGACTCCGAGGCCAAACCGGCGAGCGACATCAGACCCTGGATGATGTCGGTGAGGAGCTCGTCGACGGTCTCCTCGGGAACCGCGGCGTTGGGGTCGAGGTCTCGGACCCGCTGGTCGAGGTCGGCCATGACGAGTTTGGTGTCGATCGACAGCTGGTCGCGAAGCTCGTCGATGTCGTCGATCAGACGGTGGAGGGAATGGGCGAGTGAGCCGGGGTCGTGATCGTCGGCGACGACGTTGGCCAGCTGCGACAACAGCTCCGGTGAGGTGAGATCGATCGCTCCGGCGTCGCCCGTCAGGTCGGGCAGGGGGAACGTACCCGTGATCCGACTGAGTCCGGTCAGCAGGACACCGACGGCAACCGGTCCCGGTCCGGTCCGGTTGGCGCTGAACTCGCGGCGGCGATCCCGGATCACCCGGAGGAGGCGGGCGGTCGACTCGGCTCGTTCGGCGTAGCGTCCCAGCCAGAACAGGTCCTCGGCCGCCCGGGCCGACGGGGCACCGCGCCGGGCCGGC
Organism: Acidimicrobiales bacterium; assembly: GCA_041594435.1. Classification (GTDB taxonomy): domain Bacteria; phylum Actinomycetota; class Acidimicrobiia; order Acidimicrobiales; family SZUA-35; genus JAHELU01. The sequence continues at coordinate 7,192 of JBFHME010000041.1, read as the reverse complement.
ACCGGACGCTGGTCGGTCGCCAACCAGTAGCCCCGCTCCAGCTCCCGCGACCCGCCGCACACCCAGATGTCCTTGCTCAACGCGCCGCTGAGGTTCGAGATCGGATGGTCGTCGCCATCCGACGGCGCCGATCGGGCCAACCCACCGGGCATCACGAAGTAGCCGTCGTCGTCGGCCACCGCAAACGTGCGCAGCACCGTGGCGCGGGATCGCAGGCCGTCCGCGGTCAGGCAGGGGGCGGTGCCGGGTTCCAGCCGTTCCTGACCGACATAGCGGTCCGGGTCGGCCTCGATCCGGGCTCGCAGTTCGGCTCGACCGGCTGCGGTCAGCTCCCTCGTCTCGACCGACGACCGCATCCCGGCCCGGCTGACCGGCCGCACGATCAGGTCGTCGAGGTTGGCCAGAACGTGGGACCGAGCGCGGGGGTTGCCACACCACCACGCGTCGGCCGACGGCAGGATCAACTCCTCGCCGAGCAGGGCACGTGACAGCTCGGGCAGCAGGGCGGTGAGCCCGGCGTTCTCGAGGATCGGTGTGCCGAGACCGTTGACGACGGTGACCTGCCCCGAGCGGACGGCCTCGACCAGGCCGGGCACCCCCAGGGTCGAGGTGGGATCGAGCTCGAGGGGGTCGCAGTAGGCGGCGTCGAGCCGCCGCAGGATGACGTGCACCGGTGTGGGTCCGTGCACGGTCTGCAGGTACACGCCGTCGTTGCGGACCTCGAGGTCGGTGCCGCGGACCAGCGCGGTGCCGAGCTGGGCGGCCAGTGCCGTGTGCTCGAACGCCGTTTCCGATCTGGTACCCGACGAGAGCACCACCGTGACCGGATCCTCCACCCCGGTCGGGGCCGCCGCCCGCAGCGCCTTGCGGTAGAGCCGCAGGAAGGGGGCCAGCCGCTGCACGTCTGCTCCTTCGACTTCGCTCGGCATCACCCGGGAGAGAATCCGGCGGTCCTCCAGTGCATAGGCCGCACCCGACGGGACCTGGGTGCGGTGCCCGAAGACCCGCCATGTGCCGTCGCCGGCCCGGATGAAGTCGACGCCGGCCATCACCAACTGCTTCGAACCCTGATTGACCACGCCGTGCAGTGATCGGAGGAACTGGGGATCGCTCAGCACGAGCTGCGGGGGAACATCGCCCGATCGGAGCAGCTTCTGCGGGCCGTAGAGGTCGGTGAGAATCAGGTTGAGCAGCTCCGCCCGCTGCACGACGCCCCGGCGAACCGGGTCCCACTCGTGGTCGGGAACCACGATCGGGACCGGATCGAGCGGCCACGCAATATGGCGATGGTCGGCGCCGGCGGAGTCGTCGGTCTTCCGGCGGTCCCCGCCGCGATCCGGTTCGCCGCCGGGTTCGTCGGCGGGGCTGATCGGGACGTTGTAGGTTACGCCGTCCTGGGCCAGTTGACGGCGCGTTCTGGCCGCGCGGTCGAGCAGCCGCCCGACCCCGAGGTTCCCGAACGACTCCACCAGCGGCAGCCAGTGGGGCCGGACCGTGCCCTCCGAATCGAGCAGCTCGTCGTAGCGGCTCGCCTGCCCCCGGTAGCCGTCGAGCGGGTCGAGTGAGAACGCCGCGGTCATCGGTGACGGGTCTCCGCGGAGGGGAACCGGCGGAGGTCGAGGTTGTAGCGCTGGAGCTGGTCGACCCGGGCGCTGGCCGATTCCAGCGCCGCCATGTCGATGGCGCCGGCGCTGTGACCGTGGGCGAAGAAGCGGCCGGTCCGGCGGGCCTCGGCCTCCACCGCGTTCACGGGGAACGTGTCGTAGGACCGGCCGCCGGGGTGGGCCACGTGATACGAGCAGCCGCCGAGCGAACGGCCGGACCACCGGTCGATCACGTCGAACACCAGCGGATTGTGGACCTCGATCGTGGGATGCAGCGCCGACCAGGGTGCCCACGCCTTGTAGCGGACTCCACCGACCAGCACGCGATCCTGATCGGTCGGGCGAAGCGGCACCGGCACGCCGTTGCAGGTCACCACGTGGCGCTCCGGGTCACTGCCCTCGACCAGAACCTGCACCCGCTCGAGCGACGAGTCGACGTAGCGGGCCGTTCCGGTGCCCGTCGTCTCCTCGCCCAACACGTTCCACACCTCGACGGCGTTGCGCAGCTCGATGCGGACACCGCTTCGAGTGACCTCGCCGATCCGCGGGAAGCGGAATTCGAAGAAGGGATCGAGCCACGCCCGGTCGAAGGCGATGTCGTGGCGGTTCAGATCGTCGACGACCTGCCCGATGTCGGTGCGAACGTACCAGGGCAGAAGAAACCGGTCGTGGAGTTCCACACCCCATCGGGCGAGCTTGTGCCGGTAGGGCGACTCCCAGAATCGGAGCACCAGCGAACGAATCAGCAGGGCCTGAACCAGCGCCATCCGGGCGTGGGGCGGCATCTCGAACGCCCGCAGTTCGAGGAGCCCGAGGCGGCCACGGTCGGAGTCGGGGCTGAAGAGCTTGTCGATGCAGAACTCGGCCCGATGGGTGTTGCCGGTCAGGTCGACCAGCAGGTGCCGCAACAGCCGATCGGGAACCCATGGCAGCGTCTGGGTGCCCGGTTCGGCCGACAGCAGATCGAGTTGCTCGAACGCGATCTCCAGATCATCGATGGTGCCGACCCGGCCCTCGTCGACCCGAGGCGACTGGCTGGTCGGACCGATGAACCGCCCCGAGAACAGGTATGACAGCGAGGGGTGGTGCTGCCAGTAGGTGACCATCGACCGCAGCAGATCGGGGCGGCGGAGCAGTGGACTGTCGACCGGCGTCGCCGCACCGAGGGTGATGTGGTTGCCGCCCCCGGTGCCGGTGTGGCTGCCGTCGACATCGAACTTCTCGGTGCCGAGGCGGGTCTGTCGGGCGGTCTCGTAGAGCCCGATGGTGGCGGTGGCCAGCTCGGCCCACGACGCCGACGGCGCCACGTTGACCTCGATGACACCAGGGTCGGGCGTGACGACGACGGTCCGGAGTCGGTGGTCGCCCGGCGGCGGATAGCCCTCGACGAGGATCGGCTGGTTGCACGCCACCGCCGCGGCCTCGAGCACCGACAGCAACTCGACGGCTTGTTCCGCGGCGGGAACCGGCGGGACGAACACCCGCACGGATCCGGCCTTCTGCTCGACGACGATCGCGGTCGGCGGCGTCTCGTGACGTTCGACGACCTTGGCCGGAGCCCTCCACTGGCCCGGGCTGGGGAGCTCACCCCGGGGTTCGAACCGGGAGCGGTCGAAGGTGGGCGGAGACTCCGACCAGGTGAGCGATTCGAGGGGGAGCCGTAGCCCGGCCGGTGAGTCGCCCGGCATGAGGTAGAGGTGCCGGCGGCGAAGGTGCCACCGGGTCGTCTGCCAGCCGTGACCGACGTCGGTCGGATGGATCGGCAGCACGTAGGCCACCGGCTCGGCCCGAGCCGAATCGACCCGATCGATAAGCCGCTGCCCTTCGGTATCGTCCGACGACCCCGATCCCGGCTCGAGATCGACGGCCGGGGGATCGCCTGACGGCCGGCGCACATCCGCCAGCAACTCGTTCATTGGATCCTCGAAGGCGGGAAGCAGAAACGTGTCGGCATCGATCCCGAACAGCTCGCAGATCTTCTCGGCGAAAACCCTAGCGTCGCCAACCGTCGAGGATCCGGAACCCGGTCCCTCGGGGCTGCGTGTTGCAGCCCCGAGGGAGTCACCGGGTTCCGAATCCGTTCGGTCGGACTGAGCGTCGTCGATGGTGTTGGGCGCATCCGAAAGATCGGTGAACCCGAGGAGAAGATCGGGCCGCGACCACAGCGGCTTGCCGTCGCTCCGCCACACCACCCCGATCTGCCAGCGAGGCAGCGGTTCGCCCGGATACCACTTGCCCTGCCCATACTGGCGGAGGGCGCCACGGCCGATGTTGCTGCCGGTGGCCTCGGTGAGTCGCCGGGCCAGGTTGTCGGCCAGGGTTCGCTTGGTCGGGCTGTCGGCGTCGGTGTTCCACTCGTCGCCCTCCCGGTCGTCGATCGACACGAACGTCGGTTCGCCGCCCATCGTCAGGCGGACGTCGCCGCCGTCGAGTCGCTCGTCGACGTGGTGGCCGAGACGGTCGATGGCCGCCCACTGGGCCTCCGTGTAGGGCAGGGTGACGCGAGGGTCCTCACGAATCCTGGTGACCATGTTGGAGAAACTGAACTCGGTGTCGACGACCCCGGTCGATCCCGAAATCGGCGCGGTGTTGGCCGGGGCCGGCGCGCTGGCCAGGGGAATGTGACCCTCTCCGGCGAGGAGACCCGACGTGGGGTCGAGTCCGATCCAGCCCGCACCCGGTATGTAGACCTCGGCCCAGGCGTGGAGGTCGGTGAAGTCCTCGGCGGGTCCGTCGGGTCCATCGAGCGATTCCTGATCGGCCCGCAGCTGAACGAGGTAGCCGGAGGTGAACCGGGCGGCCAGACCGAGCCGGCGCATGGCCTCGACCAGGACCCAGCTCGAATCACGGCACGAACCGATGGCCCGGGCCAGGGTCACGTCGGGTGTCTGCACGCCGGGTTCCATGCGCACCGAGTACTCGATGTTCTCGTACAGCCGTTGGTTGGCGGCAACGAGGAAGTCGACGATCGGTGTGCCCGGCCCGGGCAGCCCGGACTCGGCGATCCAGCGGTCGAGCAGCGTCTGGGACTCGGTTGCCGTGCGCAGGTAGGGCTCCAGGTCGCCCCGAACCGCCGGATCGTAGGTGAACGGGTAGGTGCGGGCCGACTCCTCGACGAAGAAGTCGAACGGGTTGATCGTGGTCATGTCGGCCACCACGTCGACGGTGATCGACAGCTCGGCGGTCGGCTCGGGAAACACCAGGCGGGCCATGAAGTTGCCGAACGGGTCCTGCTGCCAGTTGATGAAATGGTCGTGCGGCCGGACCTGCATGCTGTAGGCGAGGATCGGCGTACGGCAGTGCGGCGCCGGCCGGAGCCGGACCACGTGGGGGTGCACCGTGGTCGGTCGCGCGAACCGGTAAGCCGTTCGGTGCTCGATCCCGACGTGGATGGTCATATCACAGGATGACCGACGCACCCGACTCGACCAAAACCGCGCCAGCCGGTTTCACGTCACGTTCACACAAACCGTCCCCGGAACCGGCGGCTCGGGGCCGGCGAAACGGGGGCGCCGGCGCCGCCGGAATCCTGGCGGGGTCAGCCGTTGATACGGGCGAGGAGCGCGGACGTGTCGAGCCCGGCAACCGATCCGACCACGTGGCCTCGCTCACCCGCCACCCGGGTGGCGATGTAGCCGTCGGCCACCGGAGCGGGCGCGAAGCGGACCAGGATCGATGCCGTCAACAGGTTGGCCCAACTCTCGGTGAACCACCGGGCGTCCTGCTCGGTGGGCAGGCCGGGCCAGCGGCTTTCATGGGCGGCCAGTGCCTCGTCGTAGCGACGGTCGACCCCGGCCGCCGAGCGCAGTTCGTCACCGAGCATCTCCCCGGCCAGTGGCTCCTCCACCAGCGTGCGGAGCACGTCGAGACAGATGACATTGCCCGAACCCTCCCAGATCGAGTTCAGCGGCGCCTCCCGGTACAGCATCGGCATCGGTGTCTCCTCGACGTAGCCCGCGCCCCCGAGGCATTCCATTGCCTCGTAGGTCACCCGGACGCACCGCTTGTTGTTGAGGAACTTGGCCAGCGCCACCACCAGGCGGGCAAGGATCCGATCCTCGGTGCCGTCCTGGTCGAAGGCGTGAGCGGCTCGGAAGGCCAGAGCAACGGCACCCTCCCAGTCGAGCACCAGGTCGGCCAGAACCACCTGCATCAGGGGTTGGTCGACGAGCAGGCGTTTGAAGGCCTGCCGGTGTCGGGCCCACCAGTACGCTTCGTCGATCGCGGCTCGCATCAGGGCCGCCGGAGCGACTGCGCAGTCCAACCTCGTGTGGTGAACCATCTCGATGATGGTGGCCACCCCGCGGCCTTCGCCGCCGAGGCGCCACCCGAGCGCATCGACGTACTCGAGCTCGACCGAGGCGTTGGCGTGGTTTCCCAGCTTGTCCTTCAACCGCATGATGTTGATCGTGTTGCGTTGGCCCTCGAGCCAGCGGGGAACCAGAAAGCAGGTCAGACCCCCGGCCGTTTGGGCGAGGGTCAAGAACCCGTCCGACATCGGTGCCGAACAGAACCACTTGTGGCCGTTCAGCCGGTACACGTCGCCGTCGGGCTGCGCGGTGGTGGTGTTGGCCCGAACGTCGGATCCACCCTGCTTCTCGGTCATGGCCATGCCCAGCGTGGCCGACTCCTTGTCGCTGATCGGGGCGGCCGTCGGATCGTAGTTGCGACTGGTCAGCCGGGGCCGCCAGACGGCTTCGAGGCCCGCGTTGGCGGCCAGCGCCGGCACCCCGGCGTAGGTCATGGTCAGCGGGCAACACACCCCGGGCTCGGTCTGGGTGAGGCAGTACAGGATGGCGGCGTGGGTGACATGTCCCCCGGCCGCCCCCTCCCACGGCAGGGCGGTGTAGCCGAGTTCGACCGCCGTCGACAGCAACCGGTGGTACGCCGGGTGGTAGCGAACCTCGTCGAGCCGCCGTCCCGTCCGGTCGAAGGCGACCAGCTCGGGTTTCACCCGCTGTGCCTCCCGGCCCGCCTCCCGGAGATCCGCCCGTCCCAGGGTCGCACCGGCTCGGGCGGCCACGTCGGTGTCGCCCCCGGCTGAGGTCACGGCGTCCTGTAGCACCGGGTCGTCGGCCCACAGATCGGTCTCGCTTCGGGGGGCCGGCTGGTTCTCGACGATGTGGGTGCCGAGGTGATCGCGGGGTTGGGAGCGGGTCATGGGGACCTCCTGGTTCAAGCGTAGATTCCTTGGACGGCCCCTGCACCTGGTCGTCCGCTGGTGTGGCAGCGCTGTTCCCGGCCGTCGTCCGATTCGGGTCGACGCCCGCTGGCTAGTTCTACCCGGGCCTTGGTTGTCAGTAGCTATTGACAGCGGCGTACGCTGTTCCTACGCTGCATGTTGTCGGATCAATAACGACTCATCCGCCCGACCTGCTCGACCAGTGGCTGTCCGCCATGTCGCCGCATCTCAAACGGGGAGCGCAGTAGCGACACCGACGCTGCTCTATTCCATCCCTTCTTCAAGGAGTCTCTCACGTGGTTGTAACCACACGCATTCGCCGAACCTTCGGCGCCCTCACTGCTGCCCTCATCGTCTTGTTCGTGGCCATGGCCCCGGTCGCCGCCGACAACGTCCAGAACGACCT